>JAZLBM010000081.1:0-35707 GCA_045613705.1 Eubacteriales bacterium
TGGCTACGATCCGACTTCCTTGGATGCAGGACTATGGCCGTAACAGATGCGAGAACCACAATCAAGTTTGCCGCCTCTGACGCGCCTGCCGGGGAAGAAATTGAGGTAGATGCATCTCAATGGAACGACCAATACGGAGATATCAAATACATCCGTGTCTGCGGAAAGTGGACGGGCAACGCGCCTGAAATTTACGCTGAATGAAAATAGGCGACATCATGCGGTAGGCCGATAAAACATAAAAAGCAAACGAGGAGGACAAACCAATGCGCATCTATCTGGCTAACCACCACGAGGCTATCGTCATGGATGACGGAAGCCACCTTGTAACCATTACCCCCGCCACAGACGGCATTCTGACGGTAGGGGGGGTGTGTTACCCCATCACAAACGGCGGGGATGCCCCCGCCATCACTCCCACAAATGCCCCCCAGACAAGGGCGGTATTTACCACAGGCGGCGGCATCCACTACACGGTAATCGCGCCCAGAGTCGACAAGGGGGTGCTAACCTCGCGCCCGGATCCGTACGCTTATATACTCAATCTGCGGATCCTTGTCGATAAGCTGGAAAAGGATTTGGAGCAGACCCGCAAGGAGCTACGCAAACATCGCGGCAAGGAGGAGCACCGCGCCCTCAATGCCATTATTAAAAAGGAGGCGTAAATTAAAATGAAAAAAATCATCTACATTCTGGCGGCTGTTCTGGTCGCCCTGTCCCTCACCGTCGGCGTAGCTGCCGAGGACATCACCACCGAGATCCCGCTGGAGACCACAGAAATCCCCGTAGAGACTGACACCGAGACTGTTGCAGAGACGGACACCGAGACCGCTACCGAGCCTACGGATGAGCTGGCGGAGCTTCTGGGGGCATCCACGCCCGAGCAGGTGGAGATTGTCAAGAAATATCTTCTGTATGGCCTGCAGACTTTGCCGTTTTCCGAGAAAACCAAGATCGCCATGTTGGATCATCTTAACGAGATCGCATGGTGTCTCACGGCTCTTGCTTTCGTGGTGATGGGTCTGATTTATGTCCGATCCAATAAAAAGAGTGGCGACAACAACAAGATAATGGCCGATAACGCGACCGCCCTATATGAGGAGGGCACGGAGCGATCCGAGACCGCCGCCGCTCGTATCGAGGAGGCGGAGACACGCATTACCAATATCACCACGGCGGCATTTTCCGCCATCAAGGAGGCGGGTCAAACCGCCGACAAGACCCTCAATGAGACCGCAGAAAAGCTCGTCCAGATGGTCAAGGAGTCCAACGCCGAGGCTGCCAAGATCATGGCAGAGGCCGCCTCCAAAGAGACGGCGATCACCGAGGCCGTGCTTACCATGGGCGATCTGATCGTGCGTCTGGTCAATGACTCCGACATCCCCGAGGCTGACCGCGATGCATACACCCGGATCTACAACACCGCCATCGAGCGCATCAAGGAGGTGACGGGCGATGACCGCACGGAGGATTAAGGCCGCCGTAGCGGCGCTATACACCCTGTCCGTCATCTGCTTCTTTGCGCCCGTTGTCTGGTCGATATGGGACAAATTCCCCCTGTGGCGTTCACAGGGGGGAGGCGGCCTCGCCATCGGTAGCGGCGTGGTGATCGTCTGCGTGGTCATCTATATGACCTTTAAGCGATACATCACCGCGTTTGCTGCCGAAAAGCTCGGCACGATCAGCGCGGGCATAGCCCTTGTATTTTTATGGTTTGGCCTCGCTATCGCGCTGTATGCCGTCGCAAGCCTCGCCACCATGCTCAATGACCTGTCCACGGTATTCCTTTGGGCGGGTATCGGCGCTACTGGCGGTGTAGCACTCCAACTTGGGGCAAAATGCCTTAAAAAGCGTATAGAGGAGGATGACACCGATGCCCCTTAAAGAGTTACCCCGCAACGATAGGGAATACCGCGAAAAAAAGCGAAACGAAAACGCCAAGATAATGGCCAAGACTGTCACCCAAAACCTCTATACCTACCTCTGTATAGCTATCCCTCTGCTGTTGATAGCCACCATCTGGACGGATTTCACCCTGCCCGATCTGGGCTGGGGGCTTGCGGGAGACGGCATCCTCACCGTAGCCCTCATGGTGGTCGGAGAGCGGCTCATGGTTAAGGTCGGCGCATTCGGCGGAAAGCTGGACGATGAGTATACCGCCGCTGTTAAGCGGTGCAAGGAGGCGAGAAAGGCCGCCAAGTCTAGAAACACGGCTCTGCTGACCCCATACTGTGAGTGGCAGATAGACCAAGAGTTTGAGCGGGCGCGGAGGGCGCGGTGCTCCCGAATCCGCATCAAATACGATGACTATCTCACCATGTATGAGGGTAAGACTCTCGACCAACTCAAAACCATGCTCCCTCTTGACAAGGCCATCGCGGTAGACCAGATCAACCGCCTTGATCCTGTCGAGCTGACCCCCGATATGCTCTTGTATGATTGTGGGCGCGGCAACAGCCGCCGCGATATCCCCGAGAGCGGAGAGGAGTACGAAGACCGAAAGGTCTACGGCAAGAAAGGTCTCGCAATCTCTGCCGTCACCTGTATCATCTGCGTAGGCGTACCGCTTGCGTGGAGCGGGGCGATCACCCTGTCGCGTGTCATCTATACCCTCGGCAAGCTGGTAGTATTGCTCTACCGCATGTTTAAGGGTTACGGCGACGGCGCGAGAGCATACCACACGGTTGAGGTAAAGCACCTCAATGCAATCTCCGACTATCTGGAGGAGTTTGTGGATTTTGCCGACAACAAAAAATATCTACTCATAGCAAACGAGTACACGGAAATTAACCGCATCATGGGGCTGGAGACCCCCGAAAAGAGCGAAAATGTCGAAATTCCGTGTGTCGAATCTAACCAAGAGAGAGCTGGAGACGGCGATCTCGGATGCCAACCTTACCCCCTTGCAGACCCGAATCGTGCTTGCGCTTAACCGCGAAGAATTGACCGACGTAGGGATTATGATGTCGTTACACATCCCGCATAATCGCTATTATGCGGAGAAAAAAACCGCCCTCCAAAAGCTAAAGAGAGCGGCAGAAAATACATAAAAATCTATAAGAAAACAGGGATATATCCAACAGGGTATATCCCTGTTTTTTTGTTACAATAAAGGCACAAAAGCACCCCGAAGGAGGCAAAAAATGTTTAACAATTATAGCAATTTCCCGCAGTACGGAGGCTATCAGCAAGCCCCCGTGATGAATCAGGCTCCTGTGAACTACGCACCTCCGCCTGCCACGAATAAGGTATATGTGGTATCCGCGGAAGATGCCATAGCTCGGTACGCATCACCCAACTCGGTCATGCTTTACGTGCTTCAGGACGAGTCGGCGGTGATCGAGGTGGCTACCGATCCGCAGGGACGCAAGACCCACCGTGTAAGGGTGTTGGCAGAGCCTCCCCAGCGCGAGGAGGTAAAGACGGAGGATTTTGTCCGCCGTAACGAGTTTGAAGAATTCCGCGCAGAGATGCGGAAGATCTACGAAGGAGGTAAGACAGAATGAGCTTCAACCAGAACGCCTTCCAGCAGATGCTCCAAGGCATGATGAGACAGGGTGGGCAGAACCCCTCCGCTTTTGTCAACGGATTTTTGCAAAACAATCCGCAGTTTGCCCAACAGATACAGGGCAAAAACGTCCAGCAAGAGGCGGCCAACGCCCTGCTGAAAATGGGATACCCTGCCGATCAAGTCCGGCAGATGTTTCCCGGCGCAAAATTTTGAATAAGACCGCCACGGCCGGGTGGTTTTAAATATCAACAAATACCAGCAAATCACAACAAATCACATTAAATACCAAATAAGGAGGTAAAAAACAAAATGAGTGAATTTGCAGAAGGCTACGCCATGGGCGCAGATCGAAACAACAATTGTTGCGTCATGCCTTGGGGCATGGGAATGGGCATGGGCGGTGGCTTCGGCGGCTGGGGCGGCGATTTGCTTGCCATCATCGTCCTCGCGGCTCTGTTCGGAGGCGGCGGCTGGGGCTTCGGTGGCTTCGGCGGCGGCGGTGGCGGCGGCATCTACGGTGATATCCAGAGGGGCTTCGACACCTCTGGGATCAACAACAAGCTGAACGGCATCGAGAACGGCCTGTGCGATGGGTTTTATGCCCAGAACACCAACACCCTGAACGGCTTCGCGGCTGTACAGAACGCCCTTTGCCAGGGCTTCAACGGCGTGAACACGGCCATCTACCAGAACGGCTACGACACCCGTACCGCCATCACAGATGTGGGCTACGCCCTGAAGGACTGCTGCTGCCAGACCCAGCGAGCCATCGACGGCGTGAACTACAACCTCGCTACCCAGTCCTGCGAGACTCGTCGGGCAATCGAGGACAACACCAATCGCGTCATCGCCTTCTTGACGAACGAGAAGATCGACAGCCTGCGTACCGAGAACGCCGCGCTCACCGCACAGCTCTCCCAGAACGCGCAGACAGACCGCCTGATCAATCGTCTTGCCCCTTACCCCATCCCCGCTTATCCTGCCTGCCCTCCTACTGGTCCCTATAACTGGGGCGCCTGCGGAGGCGGCAACTCTTGCGGCGGTTTCTGATGGGTTCCAATTCGCGGGGGGGCAATAGCTCCCCCGCTTGAAAGGAGAAAAAACAATGTGCAAAAATAATTGCAAAATCTGCGACAACATCGTGATCTCCGACTCTGTGACCTTGGTGACGGTCGATGGCGTTGATACCGTCGTGATCGACGTCCCCGCCCAGAGCTTTAGGGACTGTCAGAAGATCTGTCTGGTGATCGCCCAGACTATCCCCACCACAGCCACCATCGTAGCCCCTGTGGCTATCTCCATCGGTGGCGACACAACTACGGTTTACCCGTTGGTGCGCTGTGACTGCGCACAGGCCACCGTGTGCGCGATCCGCACTCGAACCCGCTACCCCTTGGTGGTCAGCACAAACACCACGGGCGGCGTTTTCAAGGCTCTGCGCGGCCTTTCCTGCGCACCCGATAACGCGCTACCCGCCATCCCCGCACCCTGACGAAAGGAGGATAACAACATGAACGACAACGCAAGACGCATGATGCGAGACCGCATGGATCGGAGAGACTACCGAGACAGAGAAGATCGCGAAAACGACGGCAGACGGGACGGAAGAAGCGAGTACGAGGGAAACTTCCGAGGCTCCTATGAGCGAGAAGACCACCGCCGTGATCGCGACTACGAGGACTCCATGGATCGCCGCGATAGGGGCGACTACCGCCGCGACCGCAGGGACTACGGTGAGGACTACGGCTATCGGCGCAACCGCTACGGAGAGTTTACCGACCGCCGCAGTCGTGATTACGCAGATGGTAAGGAGCGACTTGGCCGTAAGGAGCTGGAGGAGTGGGGTAAGATGCTTGTCAATGCCGACGGCTCCAAGGGTGAGCGGTTTACGCGCAAGCATATGGAGGAGGTTGCCCGGAGCATCGGTGTAAAGTTTGAGAGTTATACACCCGAAGAATTTGCCCTGGTGGCCAACATGCTCTACTCCGACTTTTGCAAAGCCATGAAGGGTCTCGTCCCCACGGATCCTGAAAGGGAGGCTATGGCGTACGGCAAGCTCGCCCAAGCATGGCTGGAGGACGAGGACGCCCCCGAAGGATCCGAGAAGCTGGCTCTGTACTACTACTGTATTATCGATAGCGATGAGGAGTGACCGCTATCGGTACTACAATCGAAACCCCGATAAGGTAAAGGAGGAGGACTGTGTATGCCGCGCAATCAGCACGGCTCTCGGAATCCGCTACGATGCCGCCGGTCGCCTCCTTGACCTGTCGGCGGAGGTCAACCAATGCGACACCCTCTGTGTTTGCTGTTACCGTTATCTTTTGAGCGATATACTCTGCCTTGACGGGTACACCGTAGACGGATCTGTAACGGTCGCAGACGTTGCCGCAGATCATCCAAACGATAAGGTGATCATCCGTGTGGACGGTCATCTAACCTGCTCCATTAACGGTGTTGTTCTGGATATCTGGGACTGCACCGACGAGCTGGTGGACTGTTTTTGGGTGGTGTAAAAACGCCCCACCTATGTATTTGGTGGGGTGTTTTGTTATCATAAATTACAATTCGGTGAGCCGAACCGCAAAATATGATAATTCAATCCCCCCAAAAATAGATTTCCACCCGCTCCTCTGGCTTATTATACACGATCTTTTCCACGACCGTCCGCAAAGCCTCGTTCTTGGCCTCTGGCGCGACTCCATCGTCGGTGATGATCTCCAGCACCCCCGCCACCTTTGCGGCGTAGGCGGCTTTGTCGAGGCTCTGCGGGGCGTTGTCGCGCTCTCTCATGGCGGTAAGCTCTCCGATCTTGCTTGTGATCTCCTCCTTGGCGGCGGCGTACTGCTCAATGGTATCCACGCCCGCAAGGTAAGCATCTTTAGCACGCTCCATGCGCCGCTCCTCCAAGGCGATCAGCTTGTCGTAGTCCACTCCCTTGCGCTCGGTCTGCTGGGGCTTGCGGGGGGTGACAGCAAAGGTCTGGGAGCCGACCGCTTGACGCAGACCGTCTATCACGGCGGCATCGATCCTCGGAACGGTGATGCCGTGGGAGACGTGGCAAGAGCCGATGTTATAAGCGCAACATTGCAAGCAGCGCGCCTTATTTTTCCCGGACTTAAACCCCGTTCTGGTGAGCGCACCGCCGCAAGCACTGCACCGCACAAGGCCTTTGAGCATATACCCAACGGACTGATCTTGCCGCTCATAGGCGCGGTAGGTCTTTTTTTGTTGGGCAAGCCGCGCCTGTACCCGCTCCCATAGTTCGGTGTCGATCAACGGTTCGTGGCTACCCTGCACGGTCATGATGCTTTCGTTATCGTATTTGAGACGAGTTACGGCGCGGGTGCCGTCGGTGCTCCAGCGGATCTTCCCTATGAAGCACGAATTATTAAGGGTGTACATTACCCATCTCTTGTCGGGCTTGTTCCCCGCCTTTGTCCTAACCCCCCTCTCGCCGAGAGCTACGGCAATCTCCCGCGTACTATTGCCGTCGGCGTACCTCCTGAAGATCTCCCGTACTACATCCGCCGCGCCGCTCTCCTCGTCGGGGTAGTAGCGACCGTCCCGCATCACATAGCCAAAAGGGGGAGCGCAAATCGGCTCCCCTCTGCTTGCTTTTTCGGTCATGCCGCGCCGCACCTCGGTGGATAGGTTTGTAAGGTAAAACTCATCCATCCACTCGATGATACGCTCGATAAGATCGCCGTAGACACCATCCGGCAACGGCTCGGAGACGGACACAACGGCCACGTCATGCTTGCGGAGTAGGTTCTTATAAACCAAGGATTCCTCTTGATTTCGCGCGAATCGGGAGAATTTCCACACGTAGATCTTATCAAACGGGTGGTTTTTCTCCTTGGCAACGGCGATCATCAAGTTAAACTCCCCGCGCTTGCGGGTGGACTTTCCCGAGATGCCGTCATCGTAGAACACATAGTCATCGGGTATCTGGTATCCCTCTTTAGCGGCGTACTCGCGTATCTTTTTGAGCTGGCTGTCGGGGCTGTACTCGTCCTGTCTCTCATCGCTGACGCGGATATATGCCGCGCCGATCCTTAATAACGGCTCTGCCATTACTCGCCCCTCTTGATGATGCCCATGTAGTAGTTATGGACGGCGAGAAGCTCATCCTTGTGGTTGAGCTTTAGATTGAGTAGCTCCACCTCTGCCGTCAGAGCGGCAACCTTGTCGCGCAGGATTTTGTTTTCTGCGGCGATCAGCTCACCCTCGGCCTCTGCTGCCCTCGCGGTCTCCTTGACTTCTACGAGGCTCTCTGTCGCAAGCACCGCGTTCGTATCGGCCAGCACATGGTCAAGGGATCCGCCGAGGCAAATCACGATTTGACGGATAGTCGAAATGCGAGGATCATCCGTACTACCGCCAAAAATGCGCTTGATGGTAGATTCGGGTATTTTTGTCTCCTCGGCGATCTGCGCGGACGTTTTGCCGGACTTCTTTTTGAGCTCTTTGAGATTGTCTATCCACATAATTGATACCTCGCTTAATGTATTTTGGTGCATAAATATGCAAAATCTGTACTTTTCGGGGGTTAAAATTGGTATAGCCGAACGATAAACTTGGGTATTGCATTTTTACCGTGGCGGTCGTATAATGTTATCAACACAAAACCCCACAGCATGTGGGCAACAGCGAAGGAGAAACCGCCATGACCGAGAGAAACACAGACAACAGGAGCCGCGCGGAGCTGATGGATATGCTTCGGGATGCCGCCCGAAACGGATTCCTCACAACCGCTGATTTATACGAGCTGGCAGAATATGCCCGCCGACTCAAACGGGAGAGCGATGGGACTCCCGAGGCCGAAACAGCCTGAATCTCCCTCGGTACTCGTTTGCTACCCCCCGCCGCTGGTTACGGCAGGGGGTTTTTATTAAATTTCTATTGACAAAATGCGAAAGGTCTGGTATACTGGTTCTCGGATCCGCAAGGATCCCGTAGGAGTTGCCAGTACGGCGGCGGCCGCTTCCTCTTTTTGAGGAAGTCGAAATCTTTTCCCTTCCTCAATGCTTTGCAAAGAGGGAGGTGATATACATGTTTGTGACTTGGGAGACTCTTCTCCTGTTTTGCGCGCTGATTGTAGCGATCATTGGTCTAATCGTGGATATATACAGAAAAAGATAACCGCCCGTCGCCCAACAGTGCGGTTATCTTTAACCAAATCTTAAGGAAGTGACCGTTGCCGGTAGCTCCTACGCCCTTATGATACCACAATCTCGGCTATTTGTCAATACTATTCGGAAAACTTTTGCACTCCTTTTGGGGTGCTTTTTTATTTTTTAATAATGAAGTTTTAGCGCCCGAATCCCACAAGGCGGCTCTATAGGCTCATGGTCGCCCAGGGATTCCGTAGAAACGCCGAGATGGTCTGATATGCGCCGTTGTAGTTCCACGGCGGGAAACGCGCCGTAGCGGAACTCTGTGAGGCACGTGGGCGGCAGATCCAGCGCGGCGGCTACCTCCTCGGGGGTAGTGCCCTTATCGGCGCAGAGGCGGGTGAAGATATCCCAGAAGCTCATAGAAAAGCCCTGTCCAGCTCGCGGAGGTGCTTGCGGTTTTTCAGCCATCGAATCAATCTTTTCATGTTGCCCTCATTTCTTACTTATAAGATATTCTGCGTACTTCCGTAGCTCCTCCACCTGCTCCTCCGTGAGCTGATCCACAAGACCACCGAGAGCCGCCAAGGCTTCAAGCTGTTGACCCAGCTCCTCTACCAACGGTAGGAGGGGCGGGTCTTTTTTACTGGGATCCACAAGAGCGATGGGGTCGGGATCGTCTACCGCGCCTATCAGATAGGACACGGACACGCCGAAGTAATCAGCGATCTTGCGGAGGGTGGTGTCGCGGGGGACGGATCCTTGCTTCCACCTTGTAGCGGCTGATTGTGCAAAGCCAAGTGCATCGCACAGGGCTGTTGGATTGGTGTTTTTTTCTGCGCAAAGCGCAACAAGTCTTTTGTAAAACATTATTTTATACCTTTCTTTAGTCAAAAATGCACAGTCTTCACAAACTTGATTTGTGCAAACAAACGATTGTTAAGAAAATCAAGAAAACTACTTGACTTTGTGAAGTTTGTGTAGTATAATAACATCACACCACCCGAAAGGCTCTCGCCCAGCCTCCGAGTGAAGAACGGTTTCCATTTGTGTCAAATTCTTCTCCCCCGCTATCACAGGCGGGGGAAAGGAAACGGGCACAATTAACCAAGTTAATCCGAAACCATTATAGCACACGGAAAGGGTGATTGTCAAGATGTTTTGACCGAAAGGAGGAAAAATGTTAGATAACGCAAAGCTAAAAGAGCTTATGGAGTCCCGATCCGTTACCCAGAAGGAGCTGGCCGACGTGGCGGGAGTCTCCGAGGCCGGAATGAGCTATTTTGTGCGGGGAGTCAAGCAGCCCTCCCTCGCCGTAGCCAAGAGAATCGCCGACAAGCTCGGCGTGACCGTTGACGAGCTGCTGACCGAAAATTAATAGAAAAAAAGGAGAACTACACAATGGAAACCAATTATAACGGCATGGACTACGACAAGCTCCGCACCAACATCGAAATGCTCACCAACGCGAGAGGCCTGTACCCCGTGGACGTGGCCGCCATGCTCGGCATCAGCAAAGAAATCTACCGCGGCAAGCGCAAGTGTCCTTGGACGTTCAAGATCGACGAGCTGGATAAGCTGGCAAAGATCTTCGGCGTGGATCTGCCGACGCTTATGTTTGGATCCTGCTATCTGGCTACCAAGCACAGCAGACAGAGACTCAATATTTGTTTCTAACTTCCAGAAAACAGAAAAAGGAGAAAGAAATATGAACTATACACTTGAAGAACTTAGAAAGATGATGGACGCGAACGGCGGCTACCTCGACCTTCGCGGCACAGCCATCACGGCACTCCCCGACGGCCTCACGGTTGGCGGCTACCTCGACCTTGAGGGTTGCACAGCCATCACGGCACTCCCCGACGGCCTCGCGGTTGGCGGCTACCTCTACCTTCGCGGCACAGCCATCACGGACACCTCAAAAGTCAACAGAAAATTCCCCGATGTGATTTACAAGGAAGGAAAGTTCATCTTCTGCGATGGGATCCTCACCCACATCAAAAAAGAAAGAAAGTTCGGGAAATTCACCTTCTTTTACGGAAAAATCAAGGGTAAAAACGTTATTTTCGACGGCGAAAACTACGCCCATTGTAAAGAATTCAAGTCTGGCGTGATCGACCTCGAATTTAAGGCGGCGAAGAACAGAGGCTCGGAGCAGTACGAGGGTCTCACTCTTGACAGCGTTGTAAAATATGAGGATGCTATCGTCATGTACCGCGTCATCACGGGAGCTTGTCAGCAGGGGACGCAGAGCTTTCTTGATAGCCTACGGGAAATCAAGCAGGAATATACGGTACGCGAAATTATCGAGCTGACCAAAGGTCATTACGGAAGCAGTGTTTTCTCGGATTTTTTTAAATCGTAATACAGCGCAACAACCCCGAATAGGATGGGCACAAGAACTTGAAAGGAGATAAGAGCATGGCAAGAGGAAAGCCGTTAACCGTTGTTCTGTACTATAAAGGCGAGCAGGTCGAGACCCTGCCCCAAGAGGCGCGTGATCGTATATCCGAGCGGTTGACGGAGGTCATGTCTACATATTATACCGCCCATCCCGAGGAGTACCGGGCAGTTAAATCGGTTAAAAAGGAGGAGTAATATGCAGATTATCAAAGCGGCCAGAAATCGGCCGAAGCCGTCCTTCCACCGGGTGAGCCGAGAAGTTAAGCACCTATACAAGGTAGGAGATCGCGTAGTTTATAACGCCGTCGGCTACGGAAACACGGATCTCAACGGCAAGGTCGGCACGATCATTTACGTGGATAATACCGGGGCGCCGTATACCGTGCAGTTCGACGATTGGAACGATATTCACAACGGTGTCCACGATCTGAGGGCAGAAAAGGGCGGCATCAAGTACCCGCCGTTCTCGCAGTGGTTCTGCAAAGAAGAGAACCTTAAAAAAATCAAATAAAAAGGAGAAAAAAGACATGAATAAGCTGTGGCAGAAGATCAAGGAGTGGTTTGTTTGGCTTACGTCCAAGAGAGTGATGGAGGCCATCAACAGCGGAGCGACCTATGAGGAGGTCTGCGAGGTAGTCAAGGAGGACATGAGATGAGGGCTAATACCAGAGGCCGGATTGCGGAGTCCAACAAGCCCCGCGTTACGATGATGCGGTACAACATCAGGGCTCAGGCGCAAGCCGAGGTGCAGAAGTTAGTCGAGGAAGAGAACGCCCAGAGAGCGAAGGAGTACGAAGCGTACGCGAGAACCATCGACGAGACAATCCTGCTGGCTCTCCACACCTTCCCTAAGACCAGGTTCGGCAAGAAGCGAATCAGGGAATTCTGGGAGCATATGTACAAGCTCCGCCTTGATGCCCGTATCTTTTTCCGCGACGGAACCGTTGCATACCGGGAGCAGCCGACCGGGCAGAACATCGAGGACTACGGAATCCGCGCCGAGCTGGAAAAGATCGGCATCAACATGGACGAGTGGCTGGTGGAGCAGGTCGAGCTGACCGACGAACAGATCGCGGCCTTGACAGGAGGCCGCAAATGACACGAGCTGACGTGATCCTCATGATCCAATTTAACGCCCTCATCATCTACCGTACCGCAGACGGCCATGAGCATCACGGATATGTGATCGGGGACTCTTATTCACGCTTCAACGGCAAGAACACCTACACCATATCCGTTCGGGATCCCCACGCCTACTCCGTATCGGGGTGCTATCTGGATGAGATAGTGCGGGTGGTGGATTGGCATATCCCGGAGGAATACGCGGATAAGGCGGAGGAGGTAGTCAGACAGCAGATCATCAATACTTACTTTAAGGATGGACTTCCCACCTTGACATACCAAAAGGAGGACATAGCATGACGCTTTATGAGATCGACAGACGGATCGAGGATCTGATCGACCCCGAGACGGGCGAGATCACCGACTACGCCGCGCTGGATGCGCTGTCCATGGCGCGAGAGGACAAGATCCGGCAGATCGTCTACGCCCGCCGAAACGCCCTTGCAGATCTGAACGCCGTCAGCGCGGAGATCGCCCGATTGAAGAAAATCGAGGAGACCCTCGGCAATCGCGTGGAGTCCATCGACGGATATCTCAAATACGCCCTGAACGGCGAGAAGTACAAGGACGAGACCACGACCATCTACTACCGCAAGACCGCCGCCGTGGTGGTCGCTGAGGACGCTGTAGTGCCCGAGGAGTTCTTGCGGTACGGGAAGCCCACCGTCAACAAAACGGCTCTTGGCGAGGCCATACGGGGCGGTATGGTCATCCCCGGCGTGAGCATCGAGGAACGAAACAACATCATCATCAAGTAAAACAAGAAAAAGGAGAATCCTATGGCACAAGTAATCGCAGTAATGGGCGACAGCGGCGCGGGAAAAACTACGTCCCTCCGCAACCTCAATCCCGAGACAACCTACATCATCGACGCGGACAAGAAGGGCTTGCCGTGGCGCGGATGGCGCACCCAGTACAACGCCGAAAGAAAGAACTACTACAAGTGCGACAACGCCGCCGACATCCAGTATATCTTGCAGGGCATCAACGAGAAGCGCCCCGACATCAAAGTGGTGGTGGTGGACACCATCAACGGCATCATGGTGGCAGACGAGATGCGCAGGAGCCGCGAAAAGGGCTATGACAAGTGGCTGGATCTTGCGACCGCCGTCTACTATCTGGTTGACAACGCGCTTTACTTCCGAGACGACTTGACCGTCGTTTTCATTGCCCACACCCAGACAGACCGCGAGGAGGACGGCTACCGCATGACCCGCATTAAGACCTCCGGCAAGAAGATCGACAAGATCGTGCTGGAGAGCAAGTTCCCCGTGGTGCTGCTGGCCAAGGTAGTGGACGGTCAGCACGTCTTTGAGACTCGCGCCAACAATTCCACCGCCAAGACTCCAATGGGAGCCTTTGAGACTGACACCATCCCCAACGACCTCGCAGAGGTTATCAAGACCCTTGAAGATTACAGATAAACATAAAAAAGGAGAATAAAATAATGCTTAACAAACCCACAGATTTTGAGGCCGCACAGGCCTACGGAGAGTTCCCCCCCATAGCCGTCGGCGGCCACATCATGCGCATTATGGGCGTGGAGGTAGTCACCTCCAGCACCGGCAAGGAGATGCTGAAGATCTCTCTCGACACCGCCTCCGACGATTCCCAGCCCGCCTACTTTGCCGCGAAGTACCGCGCAGATACACGAACCGACAAGAAGTGGGGATGTGTGATGTATCAGCTGGTCTACGACGATCAGGGCGCAACCAATCGCGGATTCAAAACGTTCATCACATCGGCAGAGGAATCCAACCCCGGATTTAAGGTAGCATGGGGCGCGGCATTTGAGTCGTGTCTGAAGGACAAGCGTGTGGGCGCGATCTTCCGCGAGGAGGAGTACGAAAAGACCAACGGCACCATCGGCAAGAGCACCAAGCCCTTTGCGTTCCGGTCCGTGGCCACCATCAAGGAGGGCGTGGAGATCCCCGAACCCAAGCTGCTGAACAAGCCCACGGGTGGCGGTATGCCGCAAAGCTCCTACGGTAACGGAGGGTACAAGCCCAGACAGACCGCATCGCCGTCGGTGGCGGACGTAGTCGGCAACAATCCGTTCTTTCCTCCCGCCGCCGAATCTCCCGCACAGCCTCAGCAGTTCGGCTTTGAGGCCGTCGGATATGGAGACGATCTCCCCTTCTGATCGCTTCTGAACCCTTCGGAGAGGAGGCGAGCGTATCACTCTACAACAAGCGTTTTTAGACTTTTACGATGCCCTCGCCTCCCGTCCTGTATCAGCGGAGGCGCAGGCGTTGTATCTTCGACTCCTGTACTACGCCAACGGAGCGAGGTACAAGCAGAGCGGCGGCGAGTGGGTGTTCAGGAGGTGGGTGGAGGTGTCAAGCAAGGATCTCGTGAGAGACATGGGTGTCTCGCGTCCCACTCTATACAAGATGAGAGACGAGCTTACATCGGCCGGGTATATACGCGTAAAGCCGGGAATAGGTTCGGGAAAGACCGAGTATATGCTACATATGCTGTTTGATGGGAAGCGGGTTAGCAACTCGCCAACGTGCGACGAAAAAACGTCGAAAAATCCAAAACAAGGGTCATTTGATCTTGACGAGTTCTATGCGGACGCTGTTCGGAAGAGCCTCGGAGAAGACCCGTAGGGGGAGTGTCAAAAATCTTACACTCCCCTCTGTAAAAAATCTTACACTCCGTATGTAAAGATTCTTACACTCTAAAAAATTCCCATCTATTTTTATTATATTAACAGAGTTTACAGAGAGAGAAAGCCCGAAAAATTAAGCCTTTTTGGGGCGAAAAAAGGAGAAAAACATGGAAATTGAAAACCGTGACAAAATGAATCAAGTCGTCGGAATGCTATACGCCATTGAGACCGTATCGGAAGAGGACGGTGTCTGCTCGGTGGCGCATGACGCAAGGGTCATGCTTGTAGATATCCTGGACAGCGACAGATCGCTGATGATCAAGGAGGATGGCAAGTGATGGCAAACGGATATATCAACATCGCCCACCTCTACAAGCGGATGCCCGTCCTCACAGACACCAACGGCGACTATCTGGTCGCCGTGTCCGACCTCCGCACCGCTATCGCTATGGCGGCGGTGGAGACGGGGAATGTGCACCCCTTGCCGTGCAATATTGGCGACAAGGTATATAACGTTCTGTACGACGACGCGACCGACACGCACATCGTGGACGAGCTGACCGTTACTGAGGTCGGCATCGAGGGTATTTTTGTGTCAGCGTTCTCGCCCGCCTGCGGAGATTTTGGAGACTACCTCCAATATGCCGAACTCGGAGACGAGTGGTATTTTGGCAGGGAGGATGCCTGCAAGGAGAGAGACAGGAGGGCAGACCATGAGCAAAGAAAAGCAGATTGAGGAGATGGCGAATGCTATGTGTTCTCTTGGCGAATCGAATTGTCAAGAGTGTGCTACTCATTGGGAATTTGTTACCATCCCCAAATGTGATTTAGTGGCAAGGGCAGAACGGCTTTACAACGCAGGCTACCGCAAGCAGAGCGTGGGGGAGTGGAAAGAGAATGTCATAGCCTTTTGCAATGTATGTTCGGTGTGCAAGGCCAAGGTTGACAGATATGCGATTAAGTGCAACAGCGGAAAACTACATTACTGCCCCAACTGCGGGGCGAGGATGGGAGGCGGGGAGTGACATGAAATCCGTTTTAATCAGCATACGACCGAAATGGTGCGAACTTATTGCATCGGGCAAAAAGACGATTGAGGTGCGAAAGACCAAGCCAAAACTGGAGCCGCCTTTTAAGGTGTATATCTACTGCACAGGAGGCCCGCCGTATCTCAACAGCCACAATGGCTACTGTTATCTGGAAGAGCGGGATGTTTTGGGATACAGAGGAGCAGGCCTTTATTGCAGGATGAACAACGGGGTGATCGGTGAGTTTGTGTGCAATAAGATGTTGGAAAGCTTTCTCAACAATAACGATGGATGGTTTGTAGAAAAAGGGTGCTTGACACCAAAAGAAATTGACGAATATCAAGGAGATAAAGCCATTCTTTACGGTTGGCACATCTCCGATCTCAAAATCTACGACCATCCGAAAAAGTTGAGTGAGTTTCGGGCTCATGATGTGAGAACTTATACAGACGAGAAAGGCTACCTCATGCCTACGCACGAGATGACCAGACCGCCGCAGTCGTGGTGCTACGTCGAGGAAGGCGGTGAGTGATATGACACCACTTGAAAAAGCAAGGCTCCGATCCAAGGAACCGCCAGTCTGCAAGGATTGCCACAAATCAGAGAGGGTCGGGAATCTGCTATATTGTCAGGTTTCGGGGAAAATCATCATGCCGCAATATGAGAATATTTCTATTTGCCGAGGCGAGAGATTGAAAGGAGTTTGATATGTCAAAAATAGTTGATATTACCGGGAATACATACCATATGCTGGAAGTTATCGCCTTTGACCATTGCGAAAACCGACGAAGCTATTGGAAATGCAGATGTAATTGCGGAAATAATGTGATTCTTAGGAAAGATAATTTTGCATTCAAAGGTAGCAAGCAGATAAGCTGCGGGTGTTGGCACAGAAAAGAATCATCCATTCGAATGACTGAACGACATAGAAAAGCAAGGGAGATCAGAAATGACCAGAATAGAAAATCATTGCTGTGACTGCGCTGCACCCGGTTATCCCTGCCGCGGATCTTATTGCCCCGACCGCCATGTGACTGTCATGTACTGCGATAATACAAGATGCCTTGCCCACAGCACGGGAGCCGATAGGCTCTTCCTTGTCAGCGGTGTGGAGCTGTGCGTGGACTGCGTGGCATCAATTGCCGAGCGGAACGGGATTGAGATCGAGGATCTGATTGAGGGGGAGGTGTGACATGAGCGAACATATCCTGTCCCTATCCTACGGCAAGGACTCCCTCGCATGTCTCGGAGCCATCGAGGCATTGGGCTGGCCGCTTGATCGCATCGTCCACGCCGAGGTCTGGGCGACCGATACCATTCCGGCAGACCTTCCGCCCATGGTGGAATTCAAGGCAAAGGCGGACAGGATCATAAAGGAGAGGTGGGGGATCGAGGTTGAGCATAACCGGGCAAAGGTCTCGTTTGAAAATCAGTTTTACAAAACGCGTCGAAACAAGGATACGTCCGAAATGCATATATACGGTTTCCCTATCGTTAAGGGGGCTTGGTGCAATTCCAAACTCAAGATGGCGGCAATTCCAAAACCGAAAATCGGTGATGTTTATTACATTGGCATCGCCGCCGACGAGCCAAACCGCTTCCACAATCTCACCGAAACCAAACGATCCCCGCTTGTAGAGGCAGGCTGGACGGAGGCCTACTGCAGATTGTGGTGCGAGATGCGAGACCTGCTCTCCCCGATCTACACCACGGCGGCGCGGGGCGGTTGCTGGTTCTGCCATAATCAAGGTGTAGATCAGCTTCGTCTGCTCCGCCGCGACTACCCCGAATACTGGGCGTTGCTCCTTAAGTGGGACAAGGACAGTCCCGTGACTTTCAAACCCGACGGGCATACCGTACACGATTTCGACCGTCGCTTCGCCCTTGAGGACGAGGGCATTGTGAATCCCATACACCCCTTCCGGTGGACAATGCTGGACGGGGATGTGCAACTGAGATTTTAGGAGGACACCATGAAACGTAACATTGCTCAAGCCAGTCCCTGCGCCTACATCGGCGCGACCGAGGACGAGGCGACCATCGCCGTCGTGGAGTATTGCACCCTGCGCGGTGTTCCCGTTGCGCACGTGCCAAACGAGGGTAAGCGATCTCCCCAGCAGGGGGCAAAACTCAAGCGAATGGGACTTAGTCCGGGCTTCCCCGATTTGATCATCCCTCTTCCTCGCGGCAACTACCACGGACTCTACATCGAGATGAAGGTCGGCAACAACAAAACCACCTCCAAGCAAAAGGAGTGGCTGACCAACCTCGCCAAGAACGGATACGCCGCTACCGCCTGTTGGGGCGTGGATGAGGCGATCAACACCATCAACACATACATCCGCGGCGGGGTGATCCCACTCAAACTGACAAAGGCGTGACAGACCGCCTACAAGCCCCACAAACGGCGCAGAGGACTATACCCTACCAAACTTGGAGGGGGCAAGCACCAAAACGCCACACGCGCCGTTTACGGGGCAAATAAACGCACAGAAAGGAGAATGTTATGGACAGAGCGCAACAGCGCAGAGAAGCTACGGAGGCTTTCCGTAGATACGCCGCCCACGGAGAGCGGGCAGACCGAGACGAGATGCTATCCCCCGAGGCATGGCAGAGTGATACAGACGTGTCCAAGACCCTCTCCGTTCTGACCGCCGAGGGCAAGGAGTACGTGGTGGATGCGGTGCGCGAGGTCTATTTTGTAGAGCCTTGCCGACCGCTCCAAAAAAACGATATCGAGATGCGGATCACTCGCTACTGCGTTACCAAGCACGTCTCACGGTCTGCCGTATACGAGTGGTTGGCCATCGCTCGGAAAATCTTCTGGGCGATAGCGCATCATAAGGGATAATCATACGCCCCGCTTCGGCGGGGCTTTTTCTTTTAATCCGCCAAAAGGCGGACTCACAGACTCGTTTTATTGGGTAAAATGGTAGCATGTAAAGCCATAGGAGGGGCTGGCGAAAATCTGAAGGAGGTGAGCGCGTGGCTAATCCTCAAAACCTCGTTCCGCCTTTTCAAAGCCCGAGCGAAGCCCGAGAGAAAGGTCGCAAAGGTGGCATAAAGTCGGGCGAATCAAAGCGGCGCAAGAAGTCCATGCAGGAACTCGCGCAGGCCATGCTTTCGTGCCGCGTGACGGATGACGCGCTTAAAGATAAATTCGCATCGCTGGGCTTTGACACCAAGAAAATGACCATGGCGGAGGCAATGATCGCGGGGCAAGTTATGGAGGCAATGAAGAACCCCAACTCCTTCAAGCTCCTGCTTGAACTGGTTGAACCGCGCGACGAAATCAAACCCGACACCGTCGAGGATCTTTCCCCCCTTGCGGATCTGTTGAGAGGTGACGACGATGCCTAAATGCACGATCCCGTGGTCTCCCTTCTCCTCCAAACACCGCGCCTACATCAAGAACGCCCTCAAGGTCAAGATGTCCGTAGCCGAGGGGGCGGTGCGAAGCGGTAAGACCATTGACCACTGCATCATAGCGGCGGCGTACCTTGAAACCT
The DNA here is from genome assembly GCA_045613705.1 of Eubacteriales bacterium. Taxonomy (GTDB): domain Bacteria; phylum Bacillota; class Clostridia; order Oscillospirales; family CAG-272; genus RGIG8775. The sequence continues at coordinate 19,305 of JAZLBM010000081.1, forward strand.
GCCCCGACAAGATCCACCTCGCCAGCGGATCGACACTCCCCAACGCCAAGCTCAACATAGGCGACTGTAACGGCTTCGGGTTGGAGCATCTGTTCCGTGGTCGGTGTAAGTGGGGAAAATATAAAGACAACGAATGCCTCCGACTGTACACGCAGACGGGGGAAAAGGTGGTCGTATTTGCGGGCGGCGGCAAAGCAGACTCTTACAAGAAGATACTCGGTAACTCCTACGGCCTGTGGATCGCCACCGAGATAAACGAGCATTTCGACAGCGACGACGCCCGCGTGAGCTTCATAAAGGTCGCCGCTGACCGACAGATCGCCGCGCAAAAGCCCATGCGCCTGTGGGACTTGAACCCCTCCAATCCCAACGCCAGCATCTACACGGAGTACATTGACCGCTATCAAGATCCCGCTATAGCCGAGGCCATGGGCGGGTATCAGTATCAGCATTTTACCATTGCAGACAATCTTTCGGTGAGCGATGAACGCCGAAAGCAGATAGAGGCGGAGTACACCGTCGGCACCATACGCTACCGTCGGAACATCCTCGGTGAGCGGTGCATAGCCGAGGGACTTGTATACCCCCGATTCTGCGATAGCGAGGACGACTACTACATCACCGCCGAGGAAGTACCCGAGGACATTCGCCCGATATGCGTGGGGCAGGACTTCGGCGGCAATAAATCCAAACACGCCTTCTGCGCTTCCGCATTGAGCCGAGACGGTCGCACCTTATACGTGCTTAAATCGGCCGAGGATCGCGCCACAGGCACGAACGTGGATTACATCTGTAATTCCCTTGAGTCCTTTATAAACGCCGTACAGGGTATTTATAACCGCCCTGTGACGAGGGTATACGCCGACAGCGCAGAGCAGGCTATCATCAATACCGAGCGGGGACGGTTTCCCGGTATGATCCAAAACTCCATCAAAAACGAGGTCATTGACCGCATCCGTGCCGTTGACCTTCTTCTCTCCACAAAGCGGATCAAAATCGTAAAGAGTGAGAACGAGTCCCTGATCAGTGCCCTCCGCTCGGCTACCTATGACCCCAAATCAGCAAAGGATTCACGCCTTGATATACCGGGCGTGACCAACATCTGCCCCCTTGATGCTTTTGAGTATTCGTGGGAGGCCTACATCCGCGATCTAACGCGAGATACATTCAGGAGGTGACCGCCATGCAGACGGTTGATATTCAGGCGGGTGCCGCCATTGTCTGGGGGCGCCAATTCTTGAAGAGCGCCATGCGCCTGTTCTCCCTTCGTGGCAAGGCGCGGGAGTCTTACCTTGACCAGCGCGTAGAGGAGAGGTGGGACGCAGACTATAAAAACAAGCTCCGCATCAACTTTGTGGAGATTTTCGCAAACAGGCTCTCCACTTACGCCACGAACGGTAGCACGGTGTCCTGCGACGACGAAACGCTGGATGAGCTTCTGTATTCCGTGTGGGGCAGGTCGTCCAAGTGGCTTCCCCTTGCGCTCGGTGTCGGTCGCATCTACCTCGTTCCGTACATCCTCGGTGATCGGGTCTATACCGACTACGTGAGCCAGTCCAACGTCATCGCAACCGACTTTGAGGGAGATGATCTCGTCGGATTTGTTTGTGTTTCGGACATCAAGACCGTGGGCGACAAGAAGTATGCTCGTCTGACCCACCACCAGTACGACGCCGACGCAAAGACCTATACCGTGGTCAACAAGGCGGTGCTTCATCGTAATGGCAACTTCGGAGGTGACGTGCCTTTACAGGTCGTACCCGAGTGGGCAGACCTTCTCCCCGAGATCACCTTCACAGGCGTTGAGGATCGCCCCTTCGGCTTTGTCGATTCACCAAAGGACAACCGCAACGCGGACAAGCTGCAGGGCGCGTCCATCTGCGACGGGTGCCAGGACACAATCAAGGAGATATACGACACCATTGAGGAGTACCGAGTGGAGTTTGCCCACAAGCGCTCGGTGCTGGGCGTTGACCGCACTATGATCGACCCCGAGGCCATGCGCCGTAACGGAGGCCGCGTGGCTATCGCGCAGGAGCATATTCTGACCGAGAATACAGGAAAGCTTGGAACGGGTGGCTCGGATCTGTTCTCTGTTTATTCGCCCGACATCCGAGATGCGGCATACCGGGATCGACTCCTCCACCTCTTCGGTCGGTTGGAGAAGCAGGTTGGCACCTCCAACGGCATCCTGACACCCGCCGACACCAGCATGGCGACGGCTACGCAGGTAAAACGCTCCATGTACGACACGTGGGCGATGGTTGGCCGTATGCGCGATTCCATCGAGTCTGCTATGCACCACCTTGCCTACGGTATGGCGGTCATGCTATCGGTGATCGGCGTTTCCGTCCCTGACGACTACTCGCTAACCTTTGATTGGTCGCAGGATCTTCTGAAGGACAGCGCCGAGGAGTTCTCGCAGATCAGCCAAGGCCACTCTGCAAAGGTGCTGAGCGACGTGGAGTACCGCCGATTCTTTTATGCAAACGAGTCCCCGGAGGAGGCGCAGGCCGCCTTGGAGGAAATCCGCAACAGCCAGCCCGATCCATTTGAGGAGGCATTTCCGGTTGAGACGTTCCCCGAGGAGGGAGGCGGCGTTGAGTGAGTAAATACACCTACGCCAAAAAGAACCTCCCCGATTGGGACGAGCACGCCTCGCAGGAGCTGAAGACCCGAATCAAGGCGTTTTGCCTTAAAAAGGTCTTGCTCAAAGCATCAAGAGAAAAGGTCTTTGAGTGGATCACCGCCGAGATCGCGGAATTTGTAGGCGAATTTGACGGAAACGACATTGAGCGGGCAATAGGAGAGAGATACCGCGCCGAACTGACCGAGTATGCTTCAGAGGCTTACGACAAGGCCGTGAAGATGGTCGGTAGCTTTACGCCGTATATGTTCGCGCAGGCTCTTGTCAAGCCTACCGTGCTGACCAAAGCCCAAAAGGACAACCTTGGACGCACCGCTGGTATGGAGATCCGCTATAATCAGCCGTCCGTTGAAAAGCTCTTGCAGACCACGCCGCGATTTACCGAGGAGGGAGCGCGGAGGGCTACGGCTGGCAACACCTACTACAAGGAGATACACGCCGCTGTAAAAAGCGGTATGACCGACTACACAGAGTTCAAGGCCGCCGCCGCGCGTCCGTATCTGCTCAATGTCAATCAGCGGAACATCGTGGAGATGGGCATCCGATTTGCAAAATATCAAGAGCAAAAACGGCGGCTAATTGAGAAGGGCGTGAGAGTCGTTTACGTGCCTCCCCACGCCAACTGTTCCGCTCGCTGTCAGCCCTACCAAGGCAAGTGCTACAGCCTCACAGGAGAGCCTGAAAAGTACGACAGAGGCGTTGCCCGACCAATCGAGGAAGCCGCTGATAATGTCACGGTACGGGGCAAAAAAGACCCTTCCCGCGTATACGCGGCTGGTCTGTTCGCTTACAATTGCCGCCATACCATGGTCGCCTACGAGGCGGGGCAAAACCTCGAGGTCATACCCAAGGACGTGATCGAGCGTCAGCGCAAGATTGAGGTCAAGCAGAGGGAGCTGGAGCGCGAGATCCGAGCTCTTGCGGAAAAGGATCTATTGTACCGAACGGTCATGGAAACCTCCGGCAACAAAAACATGAAGCCCGAATGCACAGAGATCCGCAGACTATGGCTTGCGAAAAGAGCCGAGTACCGCGCATTCTGCGCGAAAAATAAAGTCCCCCGCTACGACGACCGCTTGAAGGTCATCGAGGGCGAGGACATCTACAAAAGGACATCCGGGAGAAGAGACTCCCGTGTTGCCAATATAAGCATCCCCTCGGCCGCAAAGCCGTAAAACTAAACTTCATCGTGAGCAACCACGTAAAAAGAGTGAAGGAGGAATCCCCATGGAAAGAGCAAAACTCGAAGGTTACGGCCTCACAAAGGAACAGATCGACGAGATCATGGCAGACCACGGCAAAGCCGTGAACGCCGCCAAGGAGGGAGTCGATACCCTGCGACAGACCGTGGCAGACCAAACCGCTCAGATCCAGCGGTACGCAGATTACGACGACATCGTAAGAGAGCGGGACGAGCTCCGCACAAACTCGTCCGCTGATCAGGAGGAGCTTGTGCAGCTCCGAGAGTTCAAGCGATCTCGGGTGTATGGCGACCGCATGGCCACCGCCGTTGGTGGCAAGCAATTCGTTAACGATGTGACGAAGGATCACGTTTTCAACGCCTTCGTTGCCGAGGCGGAGAAGCCCGAAAATAACGGCAAAACCGACTCAGAAATCCTCCAAACCGTTGTCGGCGGTCATGAAGAGGAGTATTTCAAGGCCAAGTTTGGCGTCCGCATGACCCCCATCCAGACGGGCAAGACCCTCGACGACGTGAGATCTGTGCAGGATGCCAAGTACAAGGACAACCCTTGGTATAAACCCTAAAAACAAAAACGAAAGGAATTAAATTATGCAGGACATTATTTACGGATCCATGAACGTAGACCAGCGATTCGCCGCATCCTTTGCCCCCAACCTCTACCACGAGGCATGGATGATCCCCGGCGTCACTTTCTCAAACCAGTACCAGCTGGGTGTCGCAGGCGGCTATCAGGTACATAAGTACGTGAAAGAGGAATCCATCCGACCCGGTAAGCCCGGAAGAGATTTCGATCACGAGGATGCCGAGGACGATCTGGTATCCATCGCCCTCACCAACAACTTCATGAAGAGCCGAAAGCTTTACGGCGTGGCCATTAACGCCATTGAGGCACCCGCCGCCGAGGAGCTGCTGGCCGACACCACCAATCTGGCCAAAGAAAGCATCAACGGCTCCGGCCTTGCCGCTCTGGTGACCGAGGCTACCGCTTTTTCGGAGAAGGGCAACGTCGACAAGGACAACATCAAGGACGCCATCCTGTCCCTCCGCGCCTCTCTGTCCACCAAGGGCGCAAGCTCCGCCAAGGTGATCCTCGCATCCCCCGAGGCATATTCCGCATTCCTCGGTGCCGCCGGTAAGGACTTCACCAACGGTCGCAACGAGAACATTCAGGGCACGGGCGTGATCCGTGACTGGTACGGCTTCACCATCATCGAGGCCTCACAGCTGGGCGCTTCTGGGTCTTACTACTATCGCAACTACGCAGACGTGGAAAAGGAGGCAACCTCCGCCACCCTGAACAACATCAACTTCCTCGTCTACGATTACCGCGCATTCTTCGCCCTGACCAACCTTGAGGTATTCCGCCTCATCGACGGCGGCAAGGACTTCAACGGCGTGCTGGCTCAGGTCGAGGTCAACATGGGCTTCCGTGTGACCAACCCCGATCTGGTGTATATGCACACCAAGGCATAACACCACAAAGGAGGCCTCGCCATGAAACCCTACTCCGACAACCACTTGACCTACGATGCCTCTGTACACCGCTACAAGCTCACCGAGCTGGGCGTATTGCAGAGACTCAACCGTAACTTGGGGGATGTCCTCGCGGACAATGGCGGGGCTTCCGACCCCAGAAACGAGCCGAATATCGTCCTTGACCGAGTGTCTCGACAGATCTACGGCTTTATTTACTCCCACACCGCCGCCCCGTTGCGGCGGGAGCGGGAGATGGCACTCAATCCAGCCTACCGTGCGCCTCTCATGGAGGCGATGGAGGAGCAGCTGATATACGTGCTCAACAACGGTGATATGTCCGCGCATACGGGTATCAACCTCGACACGGGTATGACCGTTGACCCCAACCGCCTGCGACAGGCAGAGATCGCGCCTATGGCGCGGGATATCCTCACCCGTTGCGGCCTCTGCTCCGTGGTCATCAATTACTGGTCGGATATCGTTCCCGACTACGATGGGGAGGGATACTGATGTACGACCACCTCAATCCTCACCCCACAACTCACCGCTGGGGGCGGTACTGGCGTGATGCCTCCGTCCCCCAAAGGATCCCCGTGACAGACCCGGGGAGACCGTTCCGCTTTGCCTACGCCGACACCAACGTCACTATGGCGGAGATGACTGGAAATCTGGAGGTAGCGGAAAACACGATCACCATCACAACTAAATATGACTTCAATTGGAGCTGTGACGGCGCGATCTCGATTGACGGACGGCTCTACAAGATACAGGACGGCATCACCTCGCAGATGGTTGCCGACAAGACATACGGCCTCGCCAAGGGATTGATCAGACGGTATACCATCCGCCTCATGGAGATCCCCAACCCCGTGGGGGTGAGGTAACGCCATGACAGACGAGCAGTTTACCTCCCTTATGACCTCTCTTGTGGCCAAAATCCGAGACGATACGCCCATCGACACGGGAAACCTACGATTAACAGCCACCAGCGGCAGACCGATAGGCGGCGGGGCGTTTGTCATATCCGTTTCGGCGAGAATCGCTCCGTATTTCCCAGCTGTAAACTACCGAGAGCGGTACGAAAACGGCCAACCAAACCCCAATTACCATTATTTCGAGAACTCTTTAGAGCGACACCTCGAAACAATAGCCCAGCAGATAGGAGGAGTAATAGAGTATGAGTAGCTTTGACTACACAGCGATAGCGCAGATCATCTCCGACGAGCTGGGCTATCACCTTTTTGTGGACTACGGCACGATTGAGGCCAAGGACGCGCCATACCGCAAGATCAACGAGATCATCACCCCCATTATGGGCGTTTTCCGCATTAACCCTGCCAAGATCACCGCCCTGCCGTACCCCTATATCGGCGTAGGCTCTGCCACCATTGACATTCCAGCCCCGACCGATATGGCAGAGGACGTTCGCGCCGCCCTCAATGACCTTGCAGGGCGGCTCCACTCAACCGCGTGGAAGATCAAGCAAGGCGACACCACGTACTCGGTGGTCTACACCTTCGAGACTCCCATCGTCGGCACTCGCCGCAGAGACGTACCCGCATACGCGGGCGAGGTTATACCCATCACGCAGGTCATGACCATTACCGTGGTCGAGTCTGGCGTATCTGCGTTTGACGTGGCTGTCAAGATCAACGGCCTTGACGTACCGCTCCTCAACATGATGGAGACCCGCACCGCCGCCTCCGAGACTACCCCCAATGCAAACGCAAAGGGTGAGGTCACGATCTCGCAGGAGCTGTACGGCGTGACCCTGACAACCGCCGCCGCGGAGAACACCCTCGGCGATCTGCTGGGGGAGATCGTCAGCGACGGAAACGGGAACCGCGCCCATGCCGTGGAGGTCATCCGCGCGGGCGTGTCAAGGGTCTACATGATGACTGTAGGCACGTCAGGAGCCACGGTACAGCCTCCTAACAACGTAGGGTATAACTTATCCCTTGCGGAGGCTTCCGCACAATCTGCGAGGTTTAGCGGCCTCTGGAAGGCCGTCAAGGTAACGGGAGCGTATGTGACCCGCAATCTCTCCGACGGCGTGATCTTTTGGGGAGACGGAACGGGAGTCCGCGTAAAGGGCTACGCCACGCACACGTATCTTGACGGACGGGAAACCCACACCATATACTATATGACATACGGCGATACCTCCAGATGGGGAGCCATCAGCAAGGGCGATACCCTCCGAGGGAAGCGCATTGCCCCCGCCATTGATGTGGTGTACACCAATTCTCTCCCCGTGTCTGTCATCACGATGGATTCTGGAGACTCCCTAGGCATCGTTGACGGTCGCCTCAGGATGACCGTAGACGGGCGTGAGTACACGGTGGACAGATATACCACCGACGGCAACTACGCGCTTCCTGCGCCGTTTGTGAGCCTCCTACGCGGTTCTGTGACCGCTATCAACACCGATCTGCTTGTATATGACCGCTGGGCGGCGGGATCGGAGGGCTGACATGGCCAGCGGTAAGAGCATCAACATCACCATTCGCAACGAGACCGACGGCGACCGCGTACCCGTATCGACTCCCAACGAGCCGCAGGGCACGAAATCGGGCGCACCTGTGTCCGTGGCCAAGGCCGAGCGGGAGCAGAGCAAAAACGCCCTTGTGGCGGGATTTGTAGTCGCCCAGCAGGTCAAGCCCTACGTGGATCAAGTCATTGGATTCTCGGTGTCCCAGATCCAAGCCACGACAGGATCGTCAGAGCTACAGCAAAGGGCGCAGGTGGTCTCGGGCGCGGTGTCTGCCATAGCCAGCATCGGCATAGGCGCGGTGGTCGGTGGCGTTCCGGGCGCGGCCATATCCGCCGCATTGACCGTAGTCAGCGGCACGATCTCCGCCGTCCAAAACGGTATTGCCATCGACACCAACCGCCGCATCGAGAGCGAGAGCATCGACCGCAAGACCTCGCGCTACGGCCAGACCATCAACAGATCCCGAACAGGAGGCGTGACATGATTAACAGCAAATATAACCGCCTCGTAATCGGCGGAGAAGATTACACCGAGTATTTCACTTTTCCCTTCATGGTGCAGAGAGCCCTTGACGAGACTCTTGATTTTGCGGTGGTAGAGCTTCATAATACCCGCCGAAAGAATCCCTTTACCCCATTCACCCCCGTGGAGATCGGGCGCGGGGAACACGCTATGAGCTTTATCGTGGCCATCGACGAGGTGGAGGAGAAGATCGGCGCGAACCGATTCAAGCACACCGTCACGGTCATGGAGTACACCAAGGAGACCGAGCGGATCCTGTGCGGGGCGAAGGCGTTTACCAATCCGCTGGTGAGGGACTACACGGACGGGCAGACCTATGCGCTGGGTTTGCAGGTTCTCCCTATGTCCGGCAACGAAGAATTTTTCAGTTTTACTTCCACCACTTTGCAAGATCCAATCAAAGCAGGTTTTACTGTCAGCCCTGTAGTAAATAAAGGCGTTCTTTCTGTATATGCGGATTTTGGAATTGCTCAAATGGCGCACGCCGCAGACACCTATACTGTGGATCTGTACTATTCCTCAAAATACACTTTACAAAGAGAGACAGATAAGAACGGCAAGGAAACGGGCGGATTTGAGATTGTCGGTAAAAAGATTTGGAGCAAGTCCATACCGTATGACAAGCAGGGATTGATCGAAAATGTAGATATATCCGCATACGGTGACGGGCAATACTTCATCATGTACCGCCCCACTCTCAATATCACACCGTCCCTGTATATTGCTACGCAGATACAAGTCGTACAGGAGGCCATAGACAAGCCCCCCTACACCGTAGAGGACGTGGTCAATATCCTCCTTGACACCTGCGAAACCCTCCGCGAAGATCTGGACTCTCCCCGATACCGCCTCCGCTACAAGAGCGACAGACAGATGGAGATCTTCCGCAAGGCCGCCCCCGAGTTCCGCTTCTCCAACGGTCGGAGTCTATGGGAGTGCTTGCGAGAGGTAGGACAGTACGTCCATGCAATCCCCCGCGCCGTCCATGACCTCACCGACGGGCTTGATTACATCGAGTTCGACGAGCTGGGAGGACTGGAACGGGCAGACCTGTCAAATGGTACACGCTACGGCGGCTCATCCACCGTCACCGTGGGCGATTACACAGCAGGGCTTGAAGCACTCGCCTCAAACCTCGTCAACCTTGACGATGAGGCGGACGGAAGCATGACAGAGCCTTTCGGCGGCGCATATATGTCTCTCCGAGCCTCTACCGAGGAGGTACGCATCACCGAAGGGACGGGCATTATCAAGACCGTCCACCCCATCGAAAAGCTCATAAAGGTAGAGGTTGGCTCCTTTACCGTAGGCGGGAAGACCTACGCAGGTGGCGATATTACCCCTTACATTTTTGAGAAATCCGAGTATGACATCCTCTCTGGATTCTCTGGCGCATATCCCACCTCCAAGACCTACGCCGTCTACTACAAGCAGGGCGCACCCAACATCGAAGGCCTGTGGTACAAGGCGCAGGATGCCGCCGTAGAGGCTCTCAACGCCTCGGAGGACTACTCCATCACCAACGTCATCACGGCAGTCACAGGCGCACCCTCGGGCATTTTGAGGGGGCTGGATTACCCTAATCTCATGTTCCGCGTGACCTACATTCCCTCCGTTACCGCCCGAGTGAGGGCGTACAAGCCCACCTATGACGGCGCGTTTCCCTCGGTTCTGGCTCATAACCAGTCCGCAAATAAATTGTCGTCCCGTCAATTTGGGGAAAACCTGCGCGGCCAGCTTGCTATGATGGCCTCCTCCTCGGACTCCATGATGTATATGTTCCGGCGGCTGGAGGACGTTCCCTCCCCCGGGACTCTCTACGACGATGACAATTACATCTCCTCCGTGACGGCGCGTGTCTACCATGACTTTGTGCTGGCCAACATAGCCCTGTCCACGGGCTACAACCAGCTCGGCGCACGGGTGGAGATCAACAACGCCATCCGCCAATTTGAGATACCCTCATCGGAGGATCGCTACACGGTGCTGGAGGAATTCTGTGAGATCGGGCAAAAGACCGCCGACGATGCCAACACCGCTATGACCGCCGCCCTCCGTACCGAGGTTTTGCGGGCGTTTGCAAGCCAAGCATACGGTAAAGACGTGAGCCTTGCAGAGGTCACCACCTATGACGAGGACGGGAACGCCATCACGCCTACCGCCGTGGCTCTGCCTGTCGTATCCCTTGCGCTGGGTACGTCCCTGTACTTTGGCTGGAGATTTGAGGACAATTTCGCGGCGGGATCCAAGTCCACCACGGGAGAAAGCGGATATCGTATACAGGATTACGTCCCCTATGGGGATCCATTCTACGCACAAGCGCATTCGGTAGGCTTTAGGCTCTTGACGGGAGCCACCTCCTCCAATGCCCTTGAAACCGCCCACGGCTTGCCAGAATCGACGGGAATCACAGGGGGTACGGTTATGGCCGATACGGGCGCACACCCCATCCTGTGGCACAAGGACAGCGCAGACGCTGGGTGTCTGTCTTACCAACTCCACTACATCACCAATGACGGCTTGATCATCGGCGACGGCATAGCCTACCATTGCGCTGCCGTTCGTCAATCCCAAGCGGCCACCTCTGCGCAGATCTATTTCTACGCGCACCGCATAAACCAGCTCACTGGTACGACCGACGAGCGGGACTACCTCGCCACCTTCCCTGTCACCGTGGACACGGTCAATAATTGCTTGACCTACGTCGGCACACCGCCCACGGGATTTGAGAGCTGGGCGATCATCAAGGGCGGTAGGTTTATGATCGGCAAAAATACCCGTGTCGAACCGGGTAAAATCTACTTTAATTTTAAAAGGAGGCTTAAAACATGATCCTTTTCCATGCAAAGCGGGACGGGACGGTAACGACTACGCCGCAGCTCGTCCCGCACGGATCCTCCATGCAGGATTTGATGGTGGTAAGCGAGTTTGATTATGCATATTGTACAATCAAGCTCACGCCCGCCTCGGGTATGTATATCCCCGACATCCCTTGCACTCCTATCCTGCAAAGCAACGGCACAACCATCTGGACGGCGTATTTGCCGCCCGAGGCAACCGTAGTAGCAGGATCTGTGACCTATCAGCTTATTTTCACCGCGGCGGACGGGACCCGTCAAGGTACCTTAGATGGATGTTTTACAGTCCCCAGAGGGGCTATCACCAATACCCCCGATACCGTTGGGAAGCTGGAAAACAAAACCGTAAATGACCTTTATACGGTCTTGTCCAATATCTATGCGTCCTTTGTTGGACACGAGATGGATATCAACGCTCTCAAAAACAAGGTAACATCCGGGGAAATCTACGTCGGCTCGGGCGAGATGCCCGAAAATTGCATACTGCAGATTATTCTTGACGAGGACGAACCCGACGAACCCGAAGAACCCGAAGAACCTGAAGATCCAGATGAGCCAAATACCGCGATACAACATAATGTCGAGTATAAATTTTACGACACCAATCAAGTCTTAACGTCTATCTCACACGAGGGCAAAGTTACAGCCGGCGAGCCGTTGAATAAAACGATTTATGGAAAAACGGGACAAACGACCGAGAGCATAAGTGTGCAAATGGGAGAGACAACAATCACCGCTGCGAGGGGAGATACCAAAAACAACGGAATCATCACTTGCTTCCTTGACGCGGACGGGGGCGAAGGCGGAGTAATTATCTCTGCAGTAACCGGTGATGTAATTGTCTCTATCGTAACGGCCAAGATCGAAGGATAAGGGAGGACAAAATCATGGCTAAAATGAGAGTAAGAAAACCCGACGGAACGATCGAGACCGTGCCTTTGGGATCCGGCGTACATATCGGAACCGACGAGCCTACGGACGGCAGCACGGTATGGATCGACACCGACGAGCAGGAAGAGCCCGATGAGGAAGAGGTCGTAGGCATTCAGTCCATCGAACAGACTGAGACCTCCACCGCTGACGGTGGTGAGAACATCATTACCGCCACCCTGACAGATGGTAGCGAGAGCGTTTTCAGGGTGAGGAATGGCTCTAAAGGTTCTAAGGGCGACAAAGGCGACAAAGGCGACAAGGGCGACCCCTACACCTTGACAGCGAGCGACAAGCAGGAGATCGTGTCCGATGTCATCGGTAGCCTGCCCGAAACTCCGAGCTCGGGAACCACCATCGACGTAGTTGCGGAGGTCGGACAGACCATCGTGGTCAAGGAGGTGGATGCCGGCGGCAAGCCTACGAAGTGGGAAGCGGCTGACTATCAGCCGAGGACGCACTATCCCACGATTGTAGACCACGATATTGTGCCTTTAATGACATTTGAAACTGCTTTTGACTCAATGTTTCAAGCCTTTGCATATGATTTTGAAACACCTTTTGAACTCGTAGAAGGCAAGGAATATAATGTCACCTACGATGGGGTAGAGTACACTCAATCTGCTTTTTCAGGTTCATTCCAAGGGATTCCGTTTGTAGCAATCGGAAATGCTGTCCTTGCTGGTTTGGAAAATACGGGTGAGCCGTTCTGTGTCGTGGTCATAGGGGGTATGTCCTGTACCTGTTTCTGTATGACCGACACGGCTGAAACCGAACACTCAATTCGTGTGTTTGAGAAAGGGCTAAGCTATAAGACGATTGACGAACATTATTTACCTAATCGTCTGAAGCCTTATATTGTGAAAGTCATAGATGGCCAAATTGACGATGCAATTATTCCAAATACCGGCGGTACTTGTGTTGTAGATTCTATAAGTTATGACGAGTTTGCCGAGCATATTTATAACGGCGGCGAATTCATATTGGAATTCCGGAACAGTCTTGGGGATATTGAGCGACTTTATCCTAGAAAGTGGACGTATTATGTCTTTGGGAAGTCTATATCATTGCATTTTATCTATGGATATCGTAGTGTCGAAGTAAACAATAATTATGTTAGTGACATACTGGAGTTAGAGCTTATATTCAGAAATGGCACTTGGACACCGCCCACGGATTAAAGGAGGCTAAATCATGAGCGTACTGAAATACAAAGACCCCGTAACGGGGAAATGGAACGTATGCAAGGTGCTGAAGATCGTGGAGACCTCGCCTCCCTCCGAGGAGATGCCGTCTGATATTCCGTATCACGTAAAAGCAGAAGCCATGCGCGTGGCCGAAAATGTCAAGGGTGTGCTGAGAAGCGATAGCATCGTGTCGGTCAATATGTCGGACAGCCACTACGTTGGCGAGAAGGCTACGACCGATGAAAATAAGCAGAACGACGTGAGCAGCGTCCGTGCCTGTATGGCTCTGAAGGCCTTGACCTATCTGCTTCCCGTGGATTTTGTCGCACACCTCGGAGATCTGGGAAGGGGAACGGCGGCAGAGGACAACGCCACACACAAGAAGCAGATCACAGACTACATGGGGTATTTCCGAGAGGCTGTGGGAAACGTTCCTGTGTTTGCCTGTATCGGAAACCACGATACGGCTATCTACTATCACAAAACCCAGAACGAAGCCGGAAATATCGGCATTCATACCCTTCCCGGTGATTGGCTCTACGAAAACATCACGTCATTGTCGGAAAGCGGAAACACCGTTATGGCGGGAAAGACGAACGGCGGCTACTGTTATCGGGACTTCCCGAACAAGAAGCTCCGTGTGTTTATGCTGAACACCAGCGAAAATCTGATTGCCAATCAGTACGACAGCGGAACGAGCGAAGCCCAGCAGCTGTGGGTGGCGCAGGCTTTGCTGGAGCTGAACGAAAAGCCCGACGCATCCTCTTGGGGATTCATCGTCCTTTCCCACTACGCGCTGGATTACGGAGACGCATGGTGGATCTCGCGGGTATTCAACGCATACGTTGACGGGGGAAGATTTACTATTGGCGGTGAAGAAAAGGCGAACTTCGCCGAAAACAATTCTGCAAAGTTCCTTGCTCAATTCCACGGCCATTTCCATTGCTTCAAGACGGACAATATTCATGGATCGACAACGGGAGATGGGTGGTCTATGCAGCCCTACGGTGTGTGGAGACTTTGTACCCCCAACGCGGGGTACAACGCGGAAAACACATACAGCGGCAGATCGTTCTACAACATCAGCTTTGGCGAACAGGACACCTACCACAAGACGGCGAACAGGGCAGATGAAACCTCTCTGGTGGTCAACGTTGTCAACCCCTCCGAAAACAGAATCTATTCGTTCTGCTACGGAGCGGGCTATGATCGGATGCTTGCGACGGACGGCGAGATTTCCTACAGTGTAACCAAGAATCTCACATACGTTACAATCGAGGACGAAAGCGGCGAATCCATCCGAGAGGGTGACAGCTACTTTGCCCGGATCGTTCCCGGCAAGTCGGGCGTGATTCAATCCGTGGTTGTTCAAATGCGCGGCGAGGACGTGACCTCCCGGTGTTACAATGCAGACACGGGAGAGATCAGCATTGAGGCTGTCACAGGCTTGATCGTAATCACGGCTGCGGCAACAATTCCCTCGGAGGTCAATCTCGTTACGCTGGCTACCGAACCGGATGGGAAGACCCCATACGGAGACAACTACGACGGCGTTGGAGAAAACGACGGCTACAGAATCGGGACACAGCTTGGAAGCTTTGTTGAGGTTAACACCGATAAGACGGTGGATGCAGTATCTACCGGTTATATTGCGCTTGTCCCATACAACAAGACCATCACAATCAAAAACATCGGCACAACGGTGGTTAATTTTACAGCCGCGAGAATCGTAGGATACCGCAACAATACGGGAGTCAACCACGAACGGGACAAGGTGGCCTTTGAGGCGTCCCTCGCCCCGGACGGAGAAAGCATCATCGTCACACCTGACAGATGGACGGACACGTATCGTGACATTAAGTATATCCGCGTAAGCGGAAAGTGGACGGGTAAGCCTCCCGAGGTCTATGCAAGCGACATCATCTCCTATGGCGTGACCAAGAATTTGTCCTACGTCTCCATTGAAAACGACAGCGGATCCGCCGTAGAAGCAGGGGGCACCTATTCCTGCAAGATCGCGCCCAAGAAAGGGTGTGTTCTCAAATCTGTATACGTGGGAATGGGAGGCAAGGACGTGACCTCCGATGCTTACACAGAGGAAACGGGAGAGATTCGCATTTCGCCTGTAACGGGGGCGGTTATCATTACCGCTGTGGCGACTGTAGCACCCGGTACCAATCTCGTCACGTTGGCAACGGCAGAGGATAAGGTTTCTCCCTACGAAGGTGACGGATACAGACGAGGTACAATGCTCGGCTCGTTCACAGAAGTTTCCTCCGAGGAGTTCGCTGATGGAGTGGCCACGGGATGGATCGAGCTTACGCCTTACAACAAGACCATTGTTATCGCCAATATCGGTACGGAGAAGGTCAATTACACAGCCGCGAGAATCGTAGGCTACCGAAACACGGGAGTCAACAACGAGCGGGATGCGTTGGCTTTTGAAACCGACCTCGCGCCGAACGGTGAGATCATCACCATAACCCAGGATATGTGGACTGACACCCATCGTGACATTAAGTACATCCGCGTGAGCGGCAAGTGGACGGGAAGTCCTCCCGAGGTCTACGTGGCAAGCGGAACTTCCCATGGAGTGACCAAGAATCTGACGTATGCCTCGGTTACGAATGAAACGGGAAGCGTGATCGCGGACGGCGGAAGCTACGCCTGTACCGTGGTTCCGAACCTGAATTGCACGATTGAATCGGTCGTTGTGACCATGGGCGGCGTGGACGTAACATCCGAGTATTACACCGAGGCAACGGGAGAAATCCGTATTCCCTCTGTAACGGGTGCGATTGTCATCACCGTGGTAGCCAAGGCTCCCAACGTAAACCTTGTTTCGCTGGCGACGGAAGCAGACGGAGCAACACCGTTTGGTGAGGACTACAATGGCGATGGTGTGGCGGACGGATACCAAAAGGGAATGTTTATCGGCAGCAGCAGTGAGATCACAACCGATGCCGTGGCAGATGGAGTGTCTACCGGTTGGATCGCGCTGGTTCCTTACGGAAAGACCATTACGATCAAGAATGTCAGCACTACAGCGGTTAACTGGTCTGAGGCAAGAATCCTTGGATGCAGG
>JAZLBM010000082.1:0-2266 GCA_045613705.1 Eubacteriales bacterium
CCCGAGTTTGATAATTTCAAGGTTGCCGTAATTCATTAAGACGGTTTTTGAAAGGAGAATCCCATGAAAAAGCTTTTATTGGTACTTTTGGCGGCGCTTCTTGCTCTTTCCCTTGTTGCCTGTGGCGGCACGGCAGATAGCGAAAGCAATAGCTCCGAAACCGAGAAGCCCTCGGCCGAGACCGCTGCCCCCATCTCCGGCGGCTACGATGCCTCCTTTGACCGCACCTCGGTAAAGGACAACGTTCCTACCGATCTGAAATTTGGCGGACAGACGGTGACCTTCTTCGTTCGTACCGGCTTTGACGAGCTGTTCCAGTACGAAATGGACGTGGATACCGTAATGAACGATACCCTTTACGATGCGATCTATTACCGCAATAAGACCGTCGAGGAGCGCCTTGGCGTAACCATCACCACCATCAGCCAGCCCGGCGACTATGCCGATCGCGTGGCGTGGAACGATACCCTTCGTACGGCAGTCAACACCAAATCCGGTGATTTTGACACCGCCGCCATCTACCTTTCTACCGGCTCGGTTCTCGCGGTTGAGGGACTTTACTATAACGTTATCGACTTCCCCTATATCGATCTCAGCAAGCCTTGGTGGAATCAGAGCATCAAAAATGAGCTTACTATGTTCAGCGCTCTGTACTACCTTGCAGGTGACATTGCTTCTACCGAGACGACGAGAACCTACTGTATGTTCTACAACAAGGATCTCTTTGAGAAGTACTATGGTGCTGATGGAATCGATCTTACCTCGGCTATCAATGAAAACAAGTGGACGATCGATTATATGTACGATCTTGTTGCAGGCGTCTATGACGATGCGGACGGAAGCGGAACCATGACCGATGGCGATACCGTTGGTTATATGACGGGCGATCCTTCCAAGCAGGATTCCTGGAATGACGCGTGGATCTCCGCTTGCGGTATTGATATTACAACTAAGGTGAGCGGTATCCCCGAGCTGACCTTCTACAGCGAGCGCACGGTACGCGCCTTTGATGCGGTACAGAGACTTTGCGTCACCTGTCCCGGAACCTTCGCAACCGGCGAGACGATGGAAAATACCACCTTCGTGAACGGTAAGGTCCTCTTCGGTCGCGGAAGCTTGAACGCGGGCGCTAAGTTCCGCGAGATGAGCGACACATACGGTGTCATTCCGCTTCCTATGCTAGAGGAAGATCAGGAGGGTGGATATTCTACTACCTTCGCGAACGTAGCGTCTCTTGTTACCATTCTGTCCTCTCTCCCTGACGAAAGAAAAGAGATGGTTGGAGCCACCCTTGAGCTGATGGCGGCAGAGTCCTATAAGCAGGTTACTCCCAGCTATTGCGAGGTAGCACTCAAGACCAAATATGCCGAGGCACCCGAGGATGCAAAGATGTACGATCTGATCCTGAATTCTGTTGAGGTAAGCTTTGGATACTGTTACTCCACCGAGAGCATCAAGGGCGGTAACGGCGGCCTCCCCGTAGGACAGCTGTTCCGTATTATGAACTCGGATCTTGCTCAGGTTTATGACAAAAATGATGAGGCATATCAAGAAAATCTGACAAAGCTGATCAACGGTCTCGACGAGGTTGCCTTCAAGGCAATGTACGGCGAATAAACCGCCATCCCCCAAAATTAGCAGAAAGGTTCGAAAATTATGAAAAAGATTTGTTCCTTACTTTTATCAGTACTGATGATCCTTTCCGTGGTCGTGTCGCTCCCCGTTTCGGCGACTACCTGCGCGCACGACGGTGCGGCTATCGTCAATAAGACGTATATCCCAGGCGGCATTGTCCTTTCGGACTACGAGTGCGCTTGCGGCGCTACGTGGACGGCCGATGCCGACGGTACGACCTATACCTCGGTAACCACCGGCTGTGCTACGTGCAGAAGCGAGACGGTTTGGACGGCCACCGACGGCTCCGGAAAGACCTATTCTTATGAAAAGATCGCCGAGGAGTGGATCGATGATGCCGCAGCCAAGGCAACAGGAAAAACCAAGAACGTAACGGGCGCAGGTTTGTGCTCTTCATGCTTCAAGTCGGTTTGGATGCCGTCGTGGGGCACACAGGTAAACACGTCTACAAGTGCCGATTTTTCGGCGACGACCGGTGAATCCGTCAAGCCCGTGTGGGACGTTACCACGCAGGGAATCAAGGCGGCCCGTGGCGGAAAGTTTTCCTGCGTTACCGGTATGGGAACCGACGTTTCAACCCCGTTTATTTTCTCCTTTGATTTGAACGTTTCCGACATTATCGCGGGAACGG
>JAZLBM010000083.1:0-4434 GCA_045613705.1 Eubacteriales bacterium
GTACAAGTGACAAACGCTTGCCATACCAAGGCGCAAAAGGCTTTGTCACGCGTGCTCCCTCAGTCGCCTTCGGCGCCAGCTCCCTCCCGGAGGGAGCCTTTATTGTACATCTCAAACAGTTCGATAAATCAAAATTTGAAGGATAAATTGATGTTTATCGGTGTTTTAAAGCCTTCCCTAAGATAGGGAAGGTAGGCGCCGCAGCCGACGGATGAGTGTGCGCCAATTCCGCGTGCCATAAGCCTTCGCACCCTCATCACCCGCTACGCGGGAGCTTCTCCATCTTGGAGAAGCCTTTAAAATCACGCCATTTTGCTACATCAACCGGCGCAACCTCACCACCCGCTACGCGGGAGCCTCTCCCATTCTTGGAGAGGCCTTTAAAAGCGACTGCGAACACACCGATAAATCAAAATTTATCTCCTTCGCCCGAAAAATGGGGGTCAGGACCAATGCTTCATGGAGGCGGTGATACGGGCAAGGTTGGCGCGCACCTCCTCGGGTGTCATCTCCCGAACCTCGTCGGGGGAGAGAAACCCATCTGCCTCGGTGTCGGCGCGTCCCCACGCGCCTTGGGCGTTCTTTTTGTTCACCGCCTCGGCGGCGGTTCTGCGAAGCGCCTCGCGGCGCTCGTAAAGGGCGTATGCCGCCTCAAGAGGGAGACCGCCTCGCGCCTCCTCCCATACCGCGTCGGGAATGCTTTCCTCACTCACGTCGGGGTAGAGGGCACGGAATTGCTCGCCCACGGCAGGCTCCTCTGCCGCCGCCTTTTGCCCCACAAGGAGCCCCTTCAGCTCGGCAAGCTCGCCGCGAATCAGCTCGATGGGATCGATCGTCGCCGCCTCTTCGGCTTCCACCGCCTCGGGTGCGACCTCCTCGAGGATCTCATTCTCTTCATTCATAGAGCTCGCCTCCCTTTGTGGCGGACACCAGCGTGTCTCTGTCGCGCAGGATGCCGTCGGGCAGATGCGCCACGTACTCGGCGGCGCTGATATGACCGCCGTCAAGCAGCTTGTTCAAAATCTCCACCGCCGCCGACTCGCCGAAGCTTGCCGCCTCCACCACGTCTACACGGGCGCGGACAAGACAGTCGCGAAGGGCACCGATGCCGACACGCGCCGCGGTGTGTCCCGCCTCGTCGGTGAAGGGGATCAGACGGTCGTCGGCATAGTAGGTGCACATCATATCCGCCCAGATGAGCGCCAGCGATTCAATACAACCCGAAAGGGCCATCATCACCTGCTCAAGGGTCATACGGGAGGTCTCCTTCAACGCCAGGATCGCGCTTGTGTTGGTGGGGTCGATGTTGCCAAGAGCCGTCTCGGTAGCACCTGCCAGCTCCTTGGTGGCAGAGACCGCCATCTCGATGAGGTCAAGATAACCCGCCTGCATCTCGCCCGTTCCTACCACCGAAACGGCGTCGGAAACGTTGACGGCGCCCACCACGCCAATGGCCTCACCCACCTCGTTTGACCACTCGGGAATGCGGCTCTTGTCGTATACCACCTTGGAGAAGGCGGTGTCGGTCATATGCTTCATCACCATAGCGTAGGCGCGGTTCACGTACTGCTGATTGGGAATCATGCCGCTGACGGGCGACGCGCCGTGGAAGCTGTTCTTGGCAGGCATCCAGCTGAAATAAGCGATGGGATAAAGATGAAGGTCGGTGACCGTCTTGCGGATCACCACGTGGCGCACCGACTTTTCAAAGACCACGCGCCCGTCCTCACGCCAAAATTTAATGAGATAGGTCGCCTTGCCGTCACCCCCGTCGCAAAGCTCGGTCGCGGCAAGCTCACCCGACTGCCCGTCGGTGTCCTCGTCCGCCACAATGCGGGCGATTTCCGTCGCGGAAAGCCCGTTTTCCGAAGCCTCGCGGCGAAGCGACGCCACCGAAGCACGCCCCGAAACGATGACGTAGTCCTGAGACTGAATATCCGCGCGGTTCATATCCGACACGAAGAGATTTACGTTGTCGATGGGCTGAACCCCGATGTCGCCGCGGAAGAGCCCGTCCCCCTCGGCATCGGGATCCCAGTAGCACATCAGCGCCCCGTCGCCCGAAAGTGCCGCATCAAGGAGCAGCTGATACACAAGGTTGTCCATCTTGCACCGCTCCCAACGGTAACGGGCGTTGCCCGTGAGAAGCTCCAGACCGCGCCGCACGGAACGGATGCTGACCGAGCGCCCGTTGAAGGGCAGATTCTCGTCGGTGTAGCGAATGGCGTAGCGGCTGGACGCCACGGTGCAAATGAGATAATCGGTAATGCGCTTGACCAGATTGAAGACGGGCCTCGGCAACTCGGCCGCAGAGCCCCGCCATTGGTCGCCCCGATAGAAGCGCTCGTTGCGGCGTACCGTCTCGTAGAGTCCGATGCGCCTTTTGTAATCCTTCCCCGCCTCGTATTGCCGCCAGGTGGGGGTCACGTTGGTTTCTTTCATATGTTTTTCCTTTCTTTGGTGGTGTGAAGGTGCAGGCGGAGAATGCGACAGGGCGATTTGCCCGTGGCGCGAAGACGGAAGGCGAGCCTTTTGAAGCGGCGGCGGGTAAGCCTTGTGAGAAAGGCAGAGGCCTCCTCACCATCGCCTGCAAGCACCACCTCGTCAAGAAGCTTTCCGTCGTAGAGTCCTACCGCAAGCTCTCCGCCAAGGGAGGCCACGCCGCTGAGAGACAACAGACGCCCCACCGCCTCGCCGTCCCCAAGATCCATCACGCGGCTTTCGTAAACGCCTATGATCTCGCGCTCGCCGAAGGGGAGCTTGTCCACCGCCGCGGCATCGTCAAAGAAGCTGACGGCGCCACCGCCATAGAAGCCCACCTGCCCGTCGGCAACGAGAAGGGCTTCCGCGTCAACACCCACGTAGCTGTACCAGCACTCGCGGGTGCAGTCATAGAGGAACACGCGCCCCTCGGAGTCGCCCGGCAGAAGAAGCCACAGAAGATCCTCCTCGGGCTGGTAGTACACACGGGCACGGCGGAAGAGATCCTTCGGGAGAAGGGAATCGATGCCACCCGAAATGCACGTCACCGAGGGCACCGTATCCAACTGGGGATCGATGCGCCAGCGGTAGATGCCCCCACGGGACACCGTAATGGGCGCGTCGCCTCTTGCGATGGCAAGCCCCTCGGGAGAGCCGCATCCCACCGTCCCGAGAAGGGAGCGAAGGGGAAGGGCGGTCACCTCGTTCGCCACGTCCGTCATCTCCTCCGAGATAAACGCCTCGTCGGCGGTGAGCACCATCACACGGTCGCCCACGCGCCCCACCGAGGTCACGGGTTGACGGCTCTCCAGCGCCATCTCGCCCCCCTTCGGGAAGTAGAGAGAGGTACTGCTCGACCACTCCGTGCGGGACGCCGCAAGGTCGTCCTCCTTTACCGGTCGGGATACGAAGACCCTTTCGCCGCATCCGTAAAGCATCACGCGTGAGCCGCGGAAGGCGTCGTAGTGAGCCACGCCCGTTGCCGAACGCAGGTCGGCGTCGTGAAAATAGGAGGGATGCACCGTGGCGTAGATGGTCACGGGCTTTGTGGGCTGAAATGCGGTGCTGAAGGTGACGGACTTGCCGTCTGCGGAGAGAGTGGGCCCGTAGTCGCGCTCCTCGTTTCCTTCTACGACCTTGTCGATCGACGCCAGCTTGATGCCGAAGCTGATCGTTCGGAAAATCGTGCCCGACAGGTAGTGAAACCGTACCTTGTCGGATGCCAGATTCACGGGCTCGTTGACGGGATTGGTATCGCTTGTAGAGCTCCAATCCTTGCCGTAGAGGGGCACGTAGCCGCGACACACCTCAAACTCGGCACCACCCACGTGGCGGTACAGCTCCGCGCCGTCCACAAGATAGATCTCGCCGTCATAGGGGAAGAAGACTACCTTTCCCTCCGTGGTTTGAAGCGCCTCGGATGCGATTTCTTCTCCATCGGGGAGAGAAATGCGATGCACCGAAGCCCCCACCGCCAGCAGCAAAAAGGTGCCGCCTCCGTCACGGAAGACCGCCGCGCCGCGCACCGCGTCCCCAAAGGCGCGAAGCACCGAAAAGCCGCTTCTGCGGCAAAGAGAGCCGTCGGCTAATACCTTGAAATTTTTCATATCGACGGCAATGCCGCCGTCGCCGCAGGGTGAGGAGGCGTCAATGCCCCCAAACACCGTCACCTCCGCGGCAGAATTCGTTTTGTTATGGTTGACAGTTGCCATTTTCACCATCCTTTCGTCATCCGTCGGCAGGGGATGAAAAATTGAAAATGGAAAATTGAGAATGGAAAATTGATGTTTGTCGGTCTGTTCATGGCGAGCGAATAGCCTCCCTCCGAGAGGGAGGTGCCGAGCGAATGCGAGGCGGAAGGAGCCTGCGGTACAAGTGACAAACGCTTGCCATACCAAGGCGCAAAAGGCTTTGCCACGCGTGCTCCCTCAGTCGCCTTGGGCGCCAGCTCCC
>JAZLBM010000084.1:0-3712 GCA_045613705.1 Eubacteriales bacterium
TTATGCTTTGCATCAAAGATGATGAATTGAATGAAACTATATGTACCTCCGCCAACGGTGTAGTTGTGTACAAGAAAAAGCATATTACTTATGAGAAAAACAATAATATAGATCCCCCCACGCTTAAAGCAAGAAAAACTATAACAGCATTGCTGTATACTTTGATTGGGGTGTTAGCTATTTCTTTGCTATTTTCAATTACAGCTACTATGAAATATTGTAATTGGGTCGGCTATAACTGGTCATATATACCATTAATATTCGTCGGAACTCAGATTTTAATATACATCGTATTGATGGTGTTCTACATTATTAAGAAACACACACTTACCAAAATCACCAATGTGCTTTTAATATCTTTCCTTGTTGTATCTGCCACAGAAATTGTAATATCCTGTGTAACGAATTATACCCTAGTTAATTTTCTAACTCTTCGTCACAAATATCATGGTGAAGGTTGGGAATATTGGGTTTTATTCGCCCTTGCTATAGTTTGTGTTGTCGTTACCGTGTATGCGTTGCGTTTATCATTTAAAACTAATCAGAAGGATTTTGCTGGCGAGTATCCATTTGTCAAAAAAGTAAGTTATACCTCAACAAGCAATGTTCAGATAGAACTTGCAGAAGCTCAACGCTTGCTGGATAACGGCATTATTAATGGCGAAGAGTACCAAAGCGTAAGAAAAGGCATTTTGAACAAATATTATAATGCTGATATATAAATGTTTTAAGCAAAAGGGATAGTCTCAAATGCAAATTTTGATGCATTTGAGACAGCCCCTTTCTTTTATTTTCTCGCAAATCCTCGCGTTTTCGTAATAAACATAATGGGCTTGTTCTTCCCTACTTTCGGGGTTGAACAAGCCCGTTTCCGTTTTGTTACTTGGTAATGCGGTTTTATTGCGTTATGAAAAGCCGAACCGTAAGCGGTCCTGCTTAGCGTGCTTCTTTGCTTTCCATTTCATTTTTGGTCTGCGCCTCGGCCTCGCCCATTTCCTTTTGATCGATCTTTTTCAGTGACTTTTTGAATTGGAAGGTGAACAGGATCGTTGTAAAGGTGACGGCCAATACGTCGGCAATGGGCTCTGCCATATACACGCCCATGGTGGCATTGTCAACCAGTCTTGGCATAATGTAGATCAGCGGAAGCAGAAGGATAAATTTTCTGACTATGGCAACAAGCACCGAGGATGGCGCGTTGCCGAGAGATACGAAGGTCATTTGGCATGCGATCTGAATGCCGAAGAGGGCCATACCGGAAAAATAGATCCGAAGCGCGCGCGAAGCAAAGGATACAAGCTCCGCCTTGGAATTGAACAGAGAAACAAATGCACCGGGGAAGAGCATTACCGCCGTCCAGATAGCAAGCGAGTAGATAAGGCAGACCTTGAGCAATATCATGTAGGTCTGTTTGACACGATCCTTATTTTTTGCACCGTAATTGTAGCTCAGAATCGGCTGTGCTCCTTGCGCGATGCCTTGGGGCGGGAGCATAGCAAACTGCATAACGCTGGTCAGAATGGTCATAGCGCCTACCGCGATATCCCCGCCGTATTCAAGAAGCGAGGAATTGAAGCAGACCGAGATCACGCTTTCGCTGGCCTGCATGATAAAGGTTGCCGTTCCTAAAGCAATACAGGGAAGAACGATTTTGGGCGAAAACATGAAATTCTTTGGCTTCAGTCTTAAAAGGCTTCTTTTGCTGCAAAGAAACGCCAAGACCCACGTACAGGAAAAGGCTTGCGAAATGATGGTGGCAAGCGCCGCGCCCCGAACGCCCAATCCCATTCCGTAGATAAAGATGGGGTCAAGAATGATATTTGCCACCGCGCCGACGATAACCGATATCATCGACATTTTTGTGAAGCCCTGAGCCGTGATAAACGCGTTCATGCCGAGGGTCAGCTGAACGAATGCCGTTCCGATGGCGTAGATGCTCATGTAGTCGGTGGCGTATTCAATGGTGTTTTCACTTGCGCCAAAGGCCAAAAGGAGGTCGCGGTTCCAAATGAGCAGAACCACGGTCAGGATGGCGGAAATGATCAGCTGCAGACCGAAGCACCCGCCCAGCGTCCTCTCGGCGCTTTCCATATCCTTTTTGCCCATAAAGATGGACGCTCTCGGCGCACCTCCCGAGCTTACGAGGGCGGCGAATGCGGAAACCACCATAATAATGGGCATACAAACGCCCACGCCGGTGAGCGCGAGGTCGCCAACCTCGGGGATGTGACCGATGTAGATCCGGTCAACGATATTATACAACATATTGATGAGCTGGGCGATGACCGTTGGCACGGCAAGCCTTGCCAGCAGTCGGCCGACAGGGGCGGTCCCCAGCATTTCTTTTCTGTCTGTCATATGATAAACCATTCTTTCGAAAATTACATTTTGATACGTATATTATACCGCCATTTCGTTCAAATCGCAAGAGGATTTTTAAAAGATTGGCAATTCCCGTAGAATCCCTGAAAAAGCCCCATTAAAATCGCGTGGACGTGTCCATTATCCGAACCGCTCCGCTTTATGGGCTTTGAAAAAGAAAAATAGCCCTCGACTCTTTTGAGGCGAGGGCTTCGTGTGATTCCTTGATCGGTCTGACTCGTTCGATCAGTTCTGTTTGTTCCGGGTTTTGTCCTCTTATACTTACCGCAAGCTTGCTTTGACGTAACGATAGTCCTCGGCGCACGAGCGCAGGCCATCCTCAACGGAGCTGAAGTCTACGCCGTATTGCCGTGCTTTGGCGCAATTTACCCACAAATTGTGTCCCGGGGGGACGTCCTCAAGGGGGACATCCTTGCCGATGACGTCCAAAAACTCTCGGGTGATCTCATACATGGATTTGGTCGTTTCGCTTCCAAAGTTGTAGACACCGCCGGGGAGGCGCAACACGCCGTCCATATTCTCGCCTACCTCTTTTACGTAGGTAAGACCGCGGTAGGCCGAGGAGCTGAAGCGCAAGGGGCTCTGCGCGTTTATAACATTCATAAAATAGTTGGGCTTCTTGAGGTAATAATCGTACATCCATTCCGCGCGGAGAAGCACCGCATCGGGCGCGATATCCAGCACCCGCCCCTCCATTTCCAGCTTGTGCGCGGCATATACGTTTGCGGGGCAGGCCATATCCTCCGTGTAGGGCCCTTCCTCCTTTGCGCCCGTGTAGACCTGATCCGAGCTGAAGCAGACGAGCTTGACGCTTTTATTTTTTACCGCATTTGCAAGATGCACGGGAAGCGTTACGTTTGCGGCATAAGAGGCGTCGGGATCCCTCTGACATACACCTACGTCGGAGATGGCGGCGGTGTGGATCACGGCGTTTATATCGTATGCTTCAATGATTCGCTTGATATCTTCCTCGCGCAAGCCTCGAAGTGAGGGGCAGGCGATGGCGTCGGCTCGCATCTGCATAATTTTTCCGCCGACAAAGCCGCCGGCTCCCGTGACAAGTATCATATCGTTTCTCCTTTTACTGTAAGATGCTCAAAAACAGTTCGTTCAACTCATTCCAGGATCGGTCTCTCTCAAGGGGCATTTGCGCAATAGTGGCATCAATTTCCGAGATGGTTCTGTCCAGATAATCGTTTACGCGGCCAAATCGCTTTCCTGTGGTGATCTCGGGACTGTTCATCTTCAGATCCAGCAGTATTTCAACGTCTGCCGCAATGCTTTTGTCAAGATGCTTTTCCGCGAGGGTCTGAAATTCCATGGGCGGCGG
>JAZLBM010000085.1:0-2328 GCA_045613705.1 Eubacteriales bacterium
CACGCCCGTGACAAGGTCGGTCAGCGACCAGACGAGAGCGGGTGCGGCGCACGAGCCCCACAGGGCAAATCCGCAAAATATGATGAGAAACAAAAGGGAAGGCGTACCTTCGGGCGCGTTTTCCCTTTCTTTTTTGCGTATATTGCGGAGGATAAAGCCCAAGGATTCGGTTCCGTAATGTCCCCAGCAAAGCATAGTGGCAAAACCGAAGCAAAGCACCGCCGCCGCAAGCAGAGCGCGGATGCATCCACCTGCCGCCCCGAAGGGCGCGGCGTAGGCGGCGAGGGTCATAGCTATAGGTGAGGCGGCAAGGGACGAGACCTCATCAAAACGAAGGATGATGACGAGAGCCGTGACGGTGCAGAGAAGAATGGTGTCCACAAACACCTCCACGATGCCGAAAAAGCCTTGCTCCACGGGGCTTTTCGCGTCGGATGCCGCGTGGGCGGTGGGAGAGGTGCCGCATCCCGCCTCGTTGGAAATAAGACCTCGGATCGTGCCGAAGCGAATGCCCCGCGACAGAAGAAAGCCAAAAACGCCGCCCGCGGCGCTGTCGGCGCGAAAGGCGTTTTCAAAAATCAAGCGAAAGGCGGTGGGGATGGCGTCATATTGCCGTATGAGCGCCGCAAGCGAAACCAAGAGGAACAGACCGCTCATAAGAGGTACGAGAAGACCCGTGATGACGGTGACGGCGCGTCGGCCACGGAGGGAGCACAAGAAGCAGAGCAGGGCAAGGGTAAGCCCCGTGGCAACGGGGGGAAGTCCCAAGGCCTCCTTTGCGGCACTTGCGGCGGTGTTGGTCTGTATGACACATCCCATCAGAACGGCATTTGTCATACAGAAAAGCGCAAACAGGATCGCCGCCCCCGTAGCGACGCGAGGGGAAAAGCTTGACAGCCGATCCTTGATATAATAAGGCGCACCGCCCCGAAAGCCGCCGTCCGCAAGGCGCTCGCGGTGCTTCATAGCAAGGGTCACCTCGGCGTATTTGAGGAACATAGCGGCAAGCGCGCTTGCCCACATCCAGAAGATCGAACCAAAGCCGCCAAGAGCAATGGCAGAGGACACGCCGATGATATTTCCCACGCCCAAGGTGCCGGCCAATGCAAGCGTGAGACTGCGGAAAGAGGACGCGCCCGAACGGGTCAAGGATCCGACGCAAGGTCTTGCGCGTGTCAGGGGTAAGCCCCGCAGAATAAGAGCAAAGAAAAGTCCCGCCCCAAGGACGGTCACAGGGGTCAGAACCCCGAGAATTCGGTTAAAAAGCTCCACCGTATCGCCTCCTTTCCCGCGAAAAACGGCGAATGCCGTCGGCTGTCGCGGGTAATTGTTAATTAAATGTTAACTTACCGAAAAACACTTGATTTTTCCATAAAATCCTATATAATAACTATGTTAGCACTCAAAGTTTAAGAGTGCCAAAACTGAAGAAGTAAGATTCATGTTTAACATATGAAGGAGGATTTTTGAAAATGACAATCAAGCCCTTATCCGACAGAGTTGTCCTCAAGCCCGCAGAGGCAGAGGAGAAGACCAAGACCGGTATTATTCTGACGGCGGCATCCCAGGAGAAGCCCCAGATCGCCGAGGTCGTAGCGGTTGGTCCCGGTGAGCTTGGAGAAGACGGCACGCTCCGTCCCATGAACGTTAAGGTCGGTGACAAGGTCATCGCCTCCAAATACTCGGGCACCGAGGTCAAGGCCGACGGCATCGAGTACACCATCGTTCGCCAGAGCGACATTCTTGCAATCGTTGAGTAATCGAAAGGTAGGTAATTGACAATGGCAAAGGAAATCCTTTATGGAATTGAAGCCAGAAACGCCCTGGTTCGCGGCGTAGATAAGCTGGCAGATACGGTTAAGATCACTATGGGCCCCAAGGGACGTAACGTGGTTCTTGACAAGAAGTTCGGCGCGCCCCTCATCACCAACGACGGTGTTACCATCGCCAAGGAGATCGAGCTTGAGGATGCTACCGAGAATATGGGCGCACAGCTTGTAAAAGAGGTTGCGACCAAGACCAATGATGCGGCAGGTGACGGTACCACCACCGCAACCCTTCTGGCACAGGCTCTTATCCGCGAGGGTATGAAGAACGTGACCGCAGGCGCCAACCCTATGGTGCTTCGCAAGGGTATGAAGAAGGCGGTTGACCGCGCGGTTGAGTGCCTTGTGGCAAACTCCAAGAAGGTCAACGGTAAGGAGGATATCGCACGCGTAGGAACCATCTCCGCAGGTGACGAGGTTATCGGTACCCTTATTGCTGACGCAATGGAGAAGGTTACCGCTGACGGCGTTATCACGGTTGAGGAGACCAAGTCGGCCGATA
>JAZLBM010000086.1:0-6933 GCA_045613705.1 Eubacteriales bacterium
GGCGTTTCTTTTGTGCCAGCACCTTATTGGAATAACGGGAGTAGCGAATCTTTTTCTTTCGCTTGGGGAGACTCCAGAGGGAGTAGCCGAGAAGCGATGCGTCAAGGCGCAGATCGGTATCGTACTCCAGCGTGATCCTTACGGGGAGCAGGAGTATTGTGCCCACAAGCAAGAGGAGTGCCAGGGCGATATATAAAGCGATCACGTGCATTCCTCCTTTACAGGGCTATCATAGTATTTACCGAGAGGGTAAAGCTTTAATCGTTGATCACCGTTTCGGTGAGAGGCGCCGCGGAAACGGGAACGTCGGGGGAGGGATCGTCCTCCTGCTCCTCGTCGGTCTTGGTAACCTCACTGTTGGGGATCTGCATCACCATCTGCGCGGTGTTGACCTCGCCGTTGGCGTCGATATTGATGGGCATCATCTCGGTCTCGGGCAGATCCGAAAGGGAATTGATGCCGAATACGCGAAGGAACTTTTCGGTGGTGCCGTAGAGCATAGGTCTTCCGGGGGCGTCAAGACGTCCGACGGCTTCAATCAGACCCTTGTCGATAAGGGCGTTGACCGAATAGTTGCTGTCTACGCCGCGGATGGCGTCGATGTAGGTTCGCGTCACGGGCTGATTGTAGGCGATGACCGCCAGAACCTCCATGGAGGAGGCAGACAGATTGCCGCCGCGGCGGATGCCCAGTGCCTCGCGGATGTAGGGGGCGTAAAGCTCCTTGGTACAGAACTGACAGGATTCGTCGAACATCAGAAGGCTGATGCCGTGGGCGCTGTCTTCCTTGTTGTAAGACTCCGCAATGTGCTCCACCATCCGCTTAACGTCGCGGCGGGTGAGTCCCAGCACCTCGGCGATGCGGTCATATTCCACAGGGTGGCCTGCCGCGTAGAGGATGGCCTCAATGGCGGCTTCTATATTTTTGATTTGCTCAAGCTGTTCTTGCACGGGTTATTCCTCCGTTTTTTCTGCCTTGGCCTCAGGCTCGTCGGCGGGTTCCTTATAGTCGAGATTGATCTCGAATCGGGTAGCGGCGTTGTGAAGCGTTTCGGTCACGCCGTATTCGTCCTCCACGATGCGGATGCGATTGACCTTCATCAGCTCCAAAACGCCGATGAAAATGGCGATCATATCGGGAAGGGAGGTGGATTCCATCAAAAGATCCTCAAGGGAGGCGTTTCTCTTCTTTTCCAGGTGACCGAGAATGCCCACGATCTTGACCTCGACGGGGATGATGGGCTTGCTGATCATAGGCGTGAAGGGCTCCTTGCTCTTTGCCTTTTCGATGGCCTCGTTATAGGTGATGATACGGCGTACCGCAAGACAGATGTCCTCCAGATCCTGGTCGGCGACAAAGGTTTTGTCTACCGAGATCTCATCGGTATCCTTGACCATACGTCCGCTGTACGCGGCATACATAGGCGTGAGCACGAGCGCCGCGGCCTTTGCCTGTTGATACTTGATCAGGGCATCTGCCAGCTGACGGCGAGGATCCTCCTCCTCTTCATTAACACGGGGAAGGAGCATCTTGCTCTTGATGAGCATCAGCTCACTGGCCATTACGATGAATTCGGAGGCAAGCTCCATATCCATCTGCTCGGCTTCGCGGATGTATTCCATATATTGGTCGAAGATGAGAACGATGGGGATGTCCTCAATATTGACCTTGTTTTTGTGAATGAGGGAAAGCAGAAGGTCAAGAGGGCCTTCAAACGTTTCCAGCTTATAGGTCAAAGCGTCCATTGGAATAACCTTTCTGTAAAATTTAGAGAGTCAACGCGGCTTCCACATAATTCAGAAGAATATTGAGAATGCCGATGGGGTAGGTGCCGTTTTTCATTCCCGCGGCCCAAAGAATGCCGGAAGCAAGACCTTCCGTTGCGGTGGAAAGCCATCCCATGGGGAAGATCCAGAACATAACTAAAATCGCAATCATGATGAACTGCTCGTACTTCATAATGGCAAAATACCATTTTGCGGGAAGGAATACGTGAACGATGCGGGATCCGTCAAAGGGCGGAATGGGGATCATATTGAAAATGGCAAGGCTGGTGTTAAGGATAACGCCGATGAACAGCATATACGCCAGCACGCTGAGAAGCTTTGCCGCTCCGGATACGGCAACGGCGGCGCCGCCCGTAGCCAAGGAAAGGGTCACAAGCTCCTCTTGCATAAAGGTGTCGACAAGCAGGATCTCAAGACGGAGAAGCAGAGCAAAGATCAGCGCCAGAAGAAGATTGGACGTGGGACCTGCCGCCGCAGAAAGAGCCATTCCGCGCTTGGGATTCTTGAAATAACGGGTGTTGATGGGAACCGGCTTTGCCCAGCCGATCTTGAAAACGATCATGCAAAGAAGACCGATGGGGTCGAAATGCTTGAGGGGATTCAAGGTCAATCGACCAAGGCTGTGCGCCGTGGGATCGCCCAGCTTATACGCCACGTATCCGTGGGCCGATTCGTGAACCGAGAGGGCGAGGAGAGCGATGGGAAGGCTGA
Organism: Eubacteriales bacterium; assembly: GCA_045613705.1. Classification (GTDB taxonomy): domain Bacteria; phylum Bacillota; class Clostridia; order Oscillospirales; family CAG-272; genus RGIG8775. Next base: position 2,499 of record JAZLBM010000086.1, read on the forward strand.
GAAGATACAGGGGTAAATTGGAAATCAGATTCATGGAAAACCTCTTTCAGAGTGAATGCCAAAGGAGATCAAAGCTTGATGTCGGTGCGGCTTGCGATCTCGCGCCAAAGCTCCTGGCGTCCCTCGTTCTTAAGAGACGAGAAGGGAATGACGGGCGTGCCCTCGGCAAGCACCGGATGCTCGGCGATGGCGGCAAGATTATTGCGGCGCTCGGTTGCGTTCAGCTTGTCTACCTTGGTAGCCACGATGACGTAGGGAAGATTGCTTTGATTCATAAAGTCGATCATAGTTTCGTCATCTGCCGTGATGCCTATACGGCTGTCCACCAGCTGAACGATGAGAGAAAGACGGTCGATGTTCTTGTTGGCGGTGAAATAACCGTCTGTGAGCGCCGACCAGACCTCTTTCTCTGCCAGGGTGCGCTTGGCGAAGCCGTAGCCGGGCAGGTCGACGAGGAACATCTTCTTATCGATATCGTAAAAGTTGATGGTAATGGTCTTTCCGGGGGTAGAGCTGACGCGCGCCAGCTTCTTTCTTACGAGCAACGTGTTGATAAGCGAGCTTTTGCCCACGTTGGAGCGACCGGAAAAGGCAACCTGAGGAATGGGGTCGCCGGGGAACTGGCGAGGGTGACCCGCGCTGATCCTGAGGTTGGTATTTTGAATATTGAGTGCCATAAAAGACCTCCTTGGGAGTCGTTAAGAACGGATTCCGACGCGCTCGGCGGCGGAGAGGGGGGACGTAAGATCGGTAGCCACGGCAAGCACCTCGGTGGGGACTTCTGCGGGAACCAAAGCCTCTGTCAGTACCTCGGAAAGCTTGCGGCAGGGGATAAACTCCAGATTTTCGCGTGCCAGAGGATCGATCTCCTCAAGGTCGCGAAGATTGTCGTGAGGGATGATCACGCGCTTGACGCCTGCGCTGTACGCGGCCATGGTCTTTTCCTTCAGACCGCCGATGGCAAGCACGTTGCCGCGAAGGGTGATCTCACCCGTCATAGCAATATCGCGGCGCACCGCGCGACCCGTCAGGGCGCTGACAAGAGCCGTGGTCATGGTAACGCCCGCGGAAGGACCGTCCTTGGGGATGGCACCCTCGGGCGCGTGGATGTGAATATCCTTGGTCTTATAAAAATCGGTAGGAATGCCGTATTCCGAGGCAACGGAACGGACGTAGCTTACGGCAAGGCGGGCAGATTCCTGCATCACGTCGCCAAGAGAGCCGGTGATCTCGATCTTGCCCGTGCCCTCAAGCACCGCAACCTCGATCTTCAGCATATCGCCGCCCAGCTCGGTGTAGGCAAGTCCGTTGACCACGCCCACCTCGTCCTCGGCAGAAATGGCGTCGGGAAGGCGCTTGCGCTGACCGAGATATTCCGAAATATCCTTCGCGGCAATGGTGATCTTGCCCGTGTAGCCCTCCGCGATCCGCTTGGCCGCCTTGCGGCAGAGATCGGCGATGGTGCGCTCCAGATTTCGAACGCCCGCCTCGCGGGTGTAGAAATCAATGACCTCCGCCAGCGCATCCTCGGTGATCTTGACCTTGCGGGCAGAGAGTCCGTGGCGCTTCAGCTGCTTGGGGATCAGATGGTTCTTGGCGATCTCAAGCTTCTCGCGCTTGGTGTAGATCTTCAGATCGATGACCTCCATACGGTCAAGCAGGGGACGGGGAATGCCGTCGTAAGAATTGGCGGTTGCGATAAATACGCAATCGGAAAGATCAAAGGGGAACTCGATGAAGTGGTCGCGGAAGCTCTTGTTTTGCTCCGAGTCCAGTACCTCGAGAAGCGCCGAGGCGGGATCACCGCGGAAGTCGTTGCCCAGCTTATCGATCTCGTCAAGCAGGATCAAGGGGTTGGACACGCCAGCCTGGGTGACGGCCGTCATAATACGACCGGGCATAGCGGCAATGTAGGTCTTTCTGTGACCGCGGATGTCGGCCTCGTCGCGCACACCGCCAAGAGATACGCGAACGTACTTGCGGTTCATGGCACGGGCGATAGAGATGGCCACCGAGGTCTTACCGACACCGGGAGGGCCGATGAGACACAGGATCTGATTCTTCAAGTCGGGGGACAGCTGCTTGACCGCAAGGAACTCCAGAATGCGCTCCTTGACCTTCTCAAGACCGTCATGGTCGGCGTCAAGGATCTTTCGGGCCTTGGCAATGTCGGCGCGGTCACGGGTCTTTTTGCTCCAGGGGAGCGCGAGACAGGTGTCTATGTAGTTGCGGATGACGCTGGCCTCGGCAGAGCCGAAGGGCATCTTGTCCACCTTTTCATTCTCTCGGAGAAGCTTTTCGCGAACCTCGTCGGGGAGCTTCGCCTCGCCTATCTGCTTCTGGTACATAGCCGTCTCGGAATCGGCGCCCTCGCCCAGCTCTTCCTTGATGGCGTTGATCTGCTCGCGCAGATAGTGGTCGCGCTGAGCGCGGCTGATGCGCTCCTTGACGCGCCTGTGGATCTCGTATTCGCAGGAAAGAAGCTTTTCTTCGTTTTCAAGGAGAAGGATCAGTGTCTCAAGTCGCTCCATAGGATCGAAGCAAGCCAGGATCTCCTGCTTGTCGGTGTGGCGAATGAGAATGTTGGAGGCGATAAAGTCCGCTACAAGTCCCGGGGACTTCAGATTCTTGATGGCAAGAAGGATGTGGGGAGAAACCGAAGGCATAAACTTCAACACCTTCTCAACCGCCGCAACCGCCTCGCGGATCAATGCCTCGCCGCGAATTCCACCCTCGTCGGGCAGGGAAATGGTCTTGCAGATCACGTCGGCAAGAATGTAGTCCGCAAAGAAGCTGTAGGACAGAACCGATGCGCGGGAAAATCCCTCTACGATAATGCTGAGGGTCTTGTCGGGGGTCTTGACCGTCTGCTTGATCTTGGCAACCGTTCCCACAGGGAAGAGACGGTCGACGGAAGGTTCTCCGTCCATAATCGCTTCCTTGGTGGTGACGAGAAATACGAAGGAGTTGGTGTCGCACGCCGCCTGAACCGCCGCGATGCTATGGGGATCGGTGATCTCCAGATTGATCTTCACCGAGGGGAAGGCAACCGTTCCGTTGACCGCCACCACGGGAAGCGTAAGATTTTCTGCTTTTTCTATGTAATTTGACATGTTACTATCCTTTCCGGGGGAGCTGCACCCAAGAGGGCGGAGAAGTGCGCGAGCCGCGCGTGCCCAAAGATAAAAAAGGGGTGCATATAAATATACATCGTATATTATATCACAAAATGCATCCGATTTCCATATGTTTTTTAATTTTTTACATATAAAGTTAATATAATTCAAAAAAAGGCAAAAAAAAAGCACACCCGTGATCGCTCTGGCTGTTCGGATATCATAAGATTGATACTTCGCTCAAAACGAAAGGACGGTTGTGCCCCTTAGCCGAAGATCCGTGTTTTGGCCCATCACGTATCTCCGCGAGTCGTATTATATCACACCATACGGAATTTGTAAAGTATTAATTTTTACATTTTTTCACCCGAATTTTTGTTAAAAGTCACAGTGCATAGAAAATAACAAATATAATAGCAGAGTTTTTTGGTTACTATGTCTAAATTGGTCGAAAAAAAGAAAAAAGCGGTCAGATTTTTTAAAAATAAAAATAAAAAAAGCAAAAAAAATTGTAAAACCCTCTTGACTTTGGATTTTCGATGTGCTATAATACCAAAGTCGGCAAAAGCCGGCGAGAATCTGGGTGTGGCGCAGTTGGTAGCGCGCTACCTTGGGGTGGTAGAGGCCGCACGTTCAAGTCGTGTCACTCAGACCAGGAAACGGGTAATCTTCGGATTGCCCGTTTTTCCTTATTTTGCAAGGGTTTCAGGGCTTTTTGATGGGTCACGACGATCCCAAAAACGGAAACGATACACCCCCAAAAAACGACCTTTTTCGGCAAATGTACAACAAAATGTACAACAGATTTCGGGTGTCTCTACCATTTTTGTGTACGGCCTTGCGCTTGTTTCGTTTGCTCAATGAGGCATGGTGTTGATCTTAAAATATTATAATTTTAAGGAGAGACACGATGGCAACAATCAAAGAAAAAGCAAACGGCTGCTACCAGATTCGGGTGTTTTGCGGAAGAGACGATTGCGGACGACAAATCTTCAAGAGCAAAACCTTCCGCCCATCAAAGAAAAATCTTCCCTATCAAAAGCTGACAAAGGAAATTAACGATTTCGTAAAAGCCTTTGAGGATGAGATTCGTGAGCAGGCAATCAACAACGAGCTGGGGAAGAGAACAGATGACCCCAGCAAGATGCCATTTGCGGCATTTTGTAAGGAATTCGTCAGCGTAAAAAAGGATTCCCTCTCGCCCAATACGCTTCCGTTCTATTGCAGAGTGATTAACAAGCATCTAATTCCCATGTTCGGCAAAATGCGACTCGAGGAATTCAAGGTGTACCACATCCAGCAATTTATCTCCTATCTTT
>JAZLBM010000087.1:0-9393 GCA_045613705.1 Eubacteriales bacterium
TGACCGCCATCAGCTGGGTCTGCAGGGTGATACAGATAATGGTAAGGACGTAAAGTCCCACAAGAATCAGAATGAGGAGCAGGATCTCCTGCTTCGCCGCGCTCCAATCGGAGTTTCCTGCTTCCCAATAACCGGTGATCACCGCAAGCACCTTCTGCTGGAAGATGGCGGGGACGGAGGAAACGATAGCCGAGAAGACGATACAAACGAGAGCGATGGGAATCAGTCTGGGATAAGCCTTGAAAAGAAGGGAGAGGACTCGCTTGAGGGTCTTGAAGTTGATCTTTCGTCCGCCGGGACCGGGGACGCCGCGGGGGTGCTTATTCATTATCCTCATCTCCTTTCGTTTGCTGGCGATAGACTTCCTGGTAGATCTCGCAGGAGGCAAGAAGCTCCTTATGGGTGCCCTTGGCAACCACGGAGCCGTTGTCCATAACCAGAATCAGGTCGGCATCCTGAACCGAGGAAACGCGCTGTGCGATGATGATCTTAGTAGTCTCTGGAATATAGGAGCGGAAGCCCTGACGGATCAGCGCGTCGGTCTTGGTGTCAACGGCGCTGGTGGAGTCGTCAAGGATCAGGATCTTGGGCTTCTTGAGAAGGGCGCGGGCAATGCAAAGACGCTGCTTCTGACCGCCCGAAACGTTGGTTCCGCCCTGCTCGATCTTGGTGTCGTAGCCCTCGGGGAAGGAGGTGACGAAATCGTGAGCCTGAGCCAGGCGGCAAGCCTCAACAAGCTCCTCGTCGGTGGCGTTCTCGTTGCCCCAACGAAGGTTTTCCTTGATGGTGCCCGAGAAGAGCAGGTTCTTCTGAAGAACTACGGCCACGGCGTTACGAAGATCCTCAATGGCGTAGTCGCGGACGTCAACGCCGCCTACGCGGATGCAGCCCCCGGTCACGTCGTAAAGACGGGGGATCAGCTGAACGAGGGAGGATTTACCCGAACCCGTTCCACCAAGGATTCCTACCGTCATACCCGACTCGATGGTCAGATCAATGTCGGAGAGCGCGTTGCGCTCGGCGCGGGAGGAGTACTTGAAATTTACGTTCTCGAAGACTACGGAGCCGTCCTTGACCTCGGTAACGGGGTTCTCGGGATCGGAGAGGGCAGGGGTCTCGCGAAGCACCTCGTAGATACGCTTCATAGACTCGCCCGACATAGTGAGCATAACGTAGATCATAGACAGCATCATCAGCTGCATCAGAATCTGCATACCATAGGTCAGCATCATAGAGATGGAACCAAGGCTCAGCTCGGTGCCGCCGCTCTTGATAATGATCATAGAGCCCACAAGAAGCACGAAGATGACGTTGAAGTACACGCAGATCTGCATAAAGGGGGAGTTCATGGCAACGATGCGCTCCGCCTTGGTGAAGTCGGCGCGGATGTCCTCAGCGGCCGCTCCGAACTTTTCCTTTTCAAACTCCTCACGGGAGAAGCCCTTGACCACGCGGATGCCGCGAACGTTCTCCTCAATGGATTCGTTGAGGCGGTCGTACTTGCGGAATACGGCACGGAAGGCGGGCATTGCCTTGCGGCTGATCAGCAAAAGGCCGAACACGAGGAAGGGAACGATGATGACGAAGGAGAAGGCCAGGTTTCCGCCCTTGATAAACGCCATAACGATGGAGAAGATCAGAAGCATAGGAGAGCGGATGGCGGTACGAATGATCATCATAAATGCCATCTGGGTGTTGGATACGTCGGTGGTCATACGGGTGACCAGGGACGTGGAGGAAAATTTGTCGATATTCTCAAAAGAGTAGTCCTGGATCTTGTGGAACATATCGTGACGAAGATTCTTGGCAAAGCCCGTGGAGGCTCTTGCGCAAGCGATGGCCGCGATACCGCCGAAGCAGAGGGAGACCAGAGCCAGAAGCACCAGACGAAGTCCGTACTTCAGGATCTCGCGCATTTCGGCGCCGCCGTTCTGAATGACGTCGATCAGATCCTTGGTAATAGTAGGAATAAAGACCTCGATCACAGCCTCGCCCATGATGAAAATGAGGGTGAGGATGGTGGGGAGCTTGTATTCCCGAATACACTTTGCAAGCCGTTTGAACATATGTATCATCCTTTCTTGTTTAACCCAATCATTATACCACTTTTTTCTCGTGTTTTCAAGAAGTTTTCTTGAACATTATATGAAAACACCGCTTTTTGGAAAGATTTCCCGAGGCTTTGCCAATCAAGCAAAACGGGTGGCGCGCATGGCGCCACCCGAAGGGGTCAGGTTTTTAAGTTGGGGGTGGAGATACTGCTGAAGGCAGGGAAGGCGGTGAGGGGCTTGTGAAGGCGCACCTCTGCCAGGGACTCGATAGCGGGGATCCTGCCGGCAAGATAATCCTCGATCAGCTCGATCGCCGTGTCACAGCGGGCAACCATACCGCCGTAGCGGATATCCAGATTGCACCAGCCGATCATATTACGGTTGCGAAGCCAGACTGCCTTGTGCGCCTTGTGAACGGCGGTGGTCTTCTCCTTCAGTAGGGGCAGGAGCGACTCTGCCATCGCCTGCAAGGTCTCTCGGTCACCGCTTTGGTAGGCGGGGGCGATCTGCTCGCCGACGAGCGCCTTGGTGGCAAGGTAATCAAACACCCGATAGGCAAGATCGTAGAGATACTGCCACTTTTCGCTACGGTAGTCCTTCATCTTTTCGGCGCATTTCGCATAATGATCGCTCATCCTTTTCTGATACAGGTGAGTGTCGTAAAGACCCTCCAGAATATCCTGCCAGAAGATGGCCTTGCCGAAGAAGCGCTTGTTGAAGTCCTCGTAGGGGGCGTCCTTATCAAAGGAATTGTGATACAGGCTCATCAAAAGGAAGGCGTCGTAGTCGCCGCCCGTGGTAGCCTCAAATCGGGCCTTCAGCTTCTCGGGGGATGCATTCTCGTCAAAGCACAGCTCCGCAAAGAAGGAAAGTCCAAACAGATTGGCGTGCAGGTCACACTCCGCGTTGTCGTTGAACCAGATGGTGGCCATAGCGCTCTTGACACCGTTTGCGCGGCAGGCGGTAAGGGAATCACGGGTGGCGCTCATCATATAGTAGTGCTCGGGGAAATGACCGCTCCAGCTCCAAAGTCCGCCCGCAAAGGAGACCTTGCGGTTGAGCGCCATATGCTTCTTGAGCATAAAATCGTCACAATGGGGCGCCTCGCCGTAGTGCCAGAAGATCAGCTCCATATTCTCGGGGATCTTGGCGGCAACCTCGGGAGGGATCTCGATGTCCTCGCCATAGTAGCGGTTGTTTCCACTGCTGACGCGGAAATACATATCGCTCCACATCATAGGGGAGAGCCCGTGCTTTTCCACGATGGCCATCAGACGGTCCATATATTCATTGAAGATGTCAAAGGGGGGAACGTATCCGTGCTTGGTGAGGAAGCGACCGCGTCCCATATCAAAGGCCTCGTCCATACCCACGTGGATGCGACGGGAACGGAAGCAGGAGGATGCGGTACCGATCAGACGGTCGAGAAAATCAAAGGTGGCCTCCTCCCGTGCCATCAGTACGTTTGCGGTGTCCTTGATGCGCCAGGCCTCGCCCCAAAGCAGGTACTTTTCCATATGTCCGTAGCATTCAAGGCAGGGGATCATTTCGATGCCGTAGGCAAAGGCGTAGTCGTCAAGCGCGCGCAGCTCCTCGGGCGCAAAACGTCCTCTCATATAGCCGAAGTAGGGCTTGCCGTCAAGGCGGATCATATCCTCGGTGTAGAGCATCGCCGTGCCGTAGCCCATCACCGCCATATGGTCAAGCATCTCGCGAACCGAGGCGAGGGTGGGAACGCCGCAACGGGATACGTCGATCATCGCCGACACCGTCTCGAAAAAGCCGTCCTCAAACAAATCAAAGTCGGCTTCTCCCATATGCTGGCACAAAACGCCAAGCTCTCTGTAAAAAAGGTTCTTTTTGGTGTAGTAGACCGTTGCCGTGCCGCCGTGGAGGGACACACCGATGCGGTCGCACTTTTCTGCGGTAACGCGGATGCCGTCGCCAATGGCGAAGCCAAGAAGATCGGTCAGTCGCTCGATACCCGCCGTCAGGTCGGGATCCACGTCAAAGGAAAAAACGGGAAGTTTTTGGTGGTTCATAGGAGCTCTCCCTTCGGATATACCTTTTCTTGATTGTAGCACATCGGGCGCGCCTTTGTCAAGCAAGTATGGGGGAATCGTAACGAAAGATAAATTGATGTTTAGCGCGCCGGCGCGCGAGTGCAGAATGCAGAGTGCAGAGTTAAAAATTGATGTTTATCGGTCTGATGCCTTTTTCGTAGGGGCGATGCGACATTGCTTCGCAAGTCGGGAATCGCCCGCAACGAGCGGTGCGCACCCGTGGAAATGGCTACAATCCAATATTTTCGGGCGATTCGTGAATCGCCCCTACGAAGCCTTGCAAATCAAGGATTACTTGCTCGCCTCTTCAACGGCAACGGCAACGGTCATACCGACAGCGAGTAGAGGCTTTAAATTCGATATTTGATCTCAAATTTGTGCGTGCTATACGGACAATATCAACCTCAAAAACGATTCAAATGCCTTGTTGCGTATGCTCAAAAAGCACGACGAATGCGGACTGTCCGTATTTTGTTATTCCAAGCTTATATCCTGGATCTCACAAAAGTCGGGCAGCCCTGCATAAAATCAAAAAGAATTTATGAAATAAAAAAGAGTGAAGATCTTGCTTCACTCTTTTTCACAATCAGCCGCTTATAGAGGGCTTCAGTTCAACCTTAACCGAGCCTTCGCTGTAATACGTGTCCGGCTCATACGAAAGGACCGTGGCGTAAAGCCGTCCGTTCGCAATCGGGCCATCGGTTAAAACCAGGGTAGGAAGATGCTCTCCGGGTTTCAGCAATCCGCTTTCTCCAAGCACGCGACCGTTCTCATCGCACACGCGCACCTTCATCCAAACGGCATTGGTTTTTGGCGACGTGAAATACAAGCCGAGATTCGTCCCATCAAAAGAGGGTGTGGCGCACATACCAATCACGAATTCGGATGTCACTGTCATTGTTCCAAAGCCTGCGGGAGGCTGTTCAGGCATTCCCGCAAGGGCGTTTTCCTCAAAGGAAGGCGGAACAAAATCCCCGATAGTTGAGCCTGTGTCCCGCGAAGCAACAGCCACGACGGCCACAAGCAACACGAGAAGAAGGGCGGTGAGGATAAAAACTGTGATTTTTTGCTGTTTATCCATTCTGCATCTCCGTATTTGTCATATTCAAAGGACGGCGTAGTCAATATGACCAAGGTGGCGCGAATGGCGGACTACGCATACCATCCGCGCCAAAATGATTCAGACTCAGTCAACAGCGGTAAAGGAAACCGTGATCTGACCTACGTCAAACGCATCGGAAACGGTGGGGTTTCCGGAAACGGTAACCGTGAAGGTGGTGGAAGGACCAACACCGTCAACGACAGCACCTTCCTCTGCAGCAGAACCAAGGGTTACACCAGCTGCGTTTGCGCAGAGAGAAGCAGAAACGCCGTTCTTCTCGGTGGTATCCATGGTTGCAGATGCAACAACAGCTGCGTTGGAGCGGTTCTCTACCACGATGCTCTGGCTCGCGTCAGCAACCCAGCCCTCTGCGGTTTCGGTCATCCACTCGCCAACGTACTTAGCATTCTCGGGGTCCCATACACCGGAGAACATGAACTCAAGGCTCTCCCAGGCCACGTTTACCGAGTATACGCGAGCGGAGGGATCAATGGCATCGGGATTCTCTTCGTTATCGGGGATTCCGTCATTATCGGAGTCAACTACAACGCCTACAGTTCCGCTTTCAGATCCAAGACCTGCCGCAAAAACGGGAACCGTCATAGTCAAGAGAAGAACGAACGCGAGAAGGATGATGGAAAACTTTTTACTCATAGCAAAGACTCTTTCTTAAAATTTTATTCTATCTCAGTCAACCGTGGAGATAGCAACGGTTACGGTACCAACCGTAAAGCCGGAGGTTACCTTGGGCGCTCCGCTTACGGAAACCGTAATATCGCCGGAGGTTTTTGTACCGTTCGCAGCAGCAGAGTTCAGTCTGAAATCATAGTGAGTAAGTTCTGCAGTAACGCCGTTCGCAGTCATGGAAACGTTGTTAAGCGTGTCAAAGTAAGCGTCTACGTCAACAGCAGCGTTGGAGCTGTTGGTAACGGTGATCTTAGCAGAAGACTTATCCCAGCTACCGGTATACGCCAGTTCCTCGGCATCCCAGGTACCGGTGTACGTAAACACCAGGGTTTCCCACTGAAGAGCTACTGCGTAGGTGGTTCCTTCATCACCGGGGGTCGAGGGATCGTCTTTGGGAACGATAAGAACCTCTACATCACCGGTGGTAGCACCGGTAATACCGGTAACGGGCTCGGCCGCAATTGCAGGAAGCGCAAGTGCTACGAGCATCAGAGCAGCCAGTACAATAGAAACGATTTTCTTCATGATTTTGATTCCTTTCTAATTTAAAATTGAAGTATTATATTATTCCGACCTTCGCCTTTGTCAAAGGTCCGAACATCAGGGTTTTACGGCTACCACCACGTCGGTGATGTCCGATTGAACGTGGGCACGAACGCCCGTTACGGGGTCATAGTACATTACGCGGTACATACCCTCGTATTTTCCTTCAGACAGCGTGGGAGCGTCGTCTGACAATCTCAGGGTGTAAAGACCGTTACCCGAGGGAATCAGACCCGACTCGGCTACAAGGTATTCCTTACCGCCCGAAATGATGTAAAACTGCAAAGCCACGCTATGGTTGGAGGCTCTGGGGTTTTTGAAGTGAATGCTGATCTCGCCTGTGGAAAGCGTGACCTTTGCGCTCAGGGTGTAGATCATGGAAACCGATCCACCGCCCTCGGGGCTTTCCTTCTCGGTCTCGCCTTCTCCGCCCGTTTCGGGAACAATATCCTCAGAAATGGGAGGAAGCGGGTGATCGGGCTTGATTTCGGGCGGCTCTTCGCCACCAAGCATAGAAAGCAACCAAACAAGCAACGCGATCAATGCCACGGCAAGAATAGACACGATGGCAAAAAACGGAACGCGACTTACGCAAAGCGCCACAATGCTTCCGTCTGCCATGCAAACGTAACCAACCTTTTTGTACAAAAGCGAGGAGTTGGTCGCAGGGGCTGAAACGCCGATAGTTTTTGCGCCGATCTGTAACTCTCCTACCGTCTGTTTCTGGTACAGAGACATTCCGCCTTTCTTGGGTGGCTTTTTCTCTGCCTCGCTATAGGAGCGTGCCTCGTGAAGCTGGCTCTTGTTCACGTCGGGATATACCGACTTTATGCGAGCTTCCGAATAACACAGAATGTTTTCTCCTTGAATCCGAACGCGCTTATCGTAGTCGTTTTTCAAGGAATATTGAAACTGTCCCATTGGTCTCATCTCTCCTTTCTTACTGTCCGGGTGTAACGGTAACCGTCACCGTTCCGCATTTTGTTTGTTCGTTGAGTGACAACGTGTCCGGGATTTCTCCGCCAAGCCACACGTAAAGTGTGCCGCTTGCGCTTGTGTCGATCGCCATGGAAGACGTCTTGCGCGCCTGGGCGTTATTCTCGGCAGTAAAATATCCGTCAAAGCTTTCACATCCTTCCGCGGCCTCATAGGAAAGCGCCGCATTGATGCGCATTGTTTCGGAATTGTTGGAAATGGTAACGGTGTTTTGACCGACCGCATCGGGCACGATGGTATTTTCGTTATAACGAAGTGCCTCGGGATCCCACGTTCCGTATATAGCGGTAAACGAAAGATTGCCCCAGGTAATGGTTACGTTCAACTCCTCCATGGAAGAGTTTTCATAATACGTAAACAGCAGAACCAGATTTTGCGCCGGCATAATACCGGTATACTGAGCCGGCGTTGCCGTATATCCGTCAAGCGCGGGAGCGCTGTAGGAATAGGTCGCGCCGTAGGCCACGTCGTACACCGCGGTCTCAAATCCGCTCTCCTGAATTGCAGTTCCGTCCTCGTATATAAACTGAACGGTAACGGTAAAGCGGTTAACCTCCCAGTTTGCACGAAGAACGATCTCCTGACCATTCTCTGCATCGATGGTCACAAGGTCGCTTACAGCAACCGACGTCCCGTTCGAATCAACCCAGCCGAGGAAATCGCTTCCGACCTTTACGGCTGTCGGGAATGCGCTGTATGCCGTTCCGTCATAGCCGTAAGGCTGTCCGTAGATAACGGTTCGCTCGGTCTCCGCGCAAGCTCCTCCGTCCGGATCAAATCGCAAGGTATAGCGATTGGCCGTATAAAGAACCTCAAGCGACTCTCCCGTTCCCGCCTGCAGAACACCTGCAATGGTCTGGGACGCAAGATGATGGCCGACGATCTCGGGAAGCTCGATCGTGTAAGATACCGATGCACCCGCAAAATCGGAATTCATCGTATAAGAGAGGGAGGCCGCAGACGTAATCGTGTACGATTGCTTACCGAAATCAAAGACTACGGTGCAAGTATCCGCAATCGTTCCGTTTTCAAGAACCAGATTAAGAACGATCTCGTTCCGTATACTCTCGTATACTACGTCTACATTGATAACGCCATCAACTGCAGTTGCAACAAGCGCGGCGTCAATCGTAGCGGAATAAGACGGTGTACCCGTGGCATATCCGCTGACAGAAGGCGAAACGACTGTCAGGGACTCTCCGAAGGAAAACTCTCCAACGTACGAAGCAACGCCGTCAAGAGGATGACCTTCCGCATCCACGTAGCGAATCTGTACCGTGTATCGGTTGGGCGTAAACGTTCCGAAGACCCACCAGTCTTCAACAGGCATGATTGCGAGAGGCGTTGTGTTTCCATCTCCCCAGTCCCAGCTGAAGGTATAACCTACAAGATTCGTGGAAATGCCCGCGCCCGCAATCGCCGCGGCGTAATCTGCTGCGGCAGAAATGGGATCACCCGCCCACATGGGAACGATATACTCGTAATATCCGTTCTCGGACGGAAGTCCGTTTTCTACCGATTGAACGATGTAATGAAGATTATATTGAATCTCCGTTTCATCCGCCTGGATGTAGAGAGATCCCGTAATAGCAGAGGAATAAACCGTAAGTCGCTCGGACTCCCTATCGTACAAATAATCCAAACCCGAAACAAGAGCCGTTCCGTCTTCTCCTCCCACCTTTACGGTAATGGTTTCAGGAAGAGAGAAATCACCCTCTTCAATGGAGAAGTCAAGAACGTAGTCTTTTCCAACCTCTGCAACGTAAACGAGCTCGCCTGAGTAAAGCGGGTCGTAATATTTGATATCCTTTCCGGTATGGTGGATATGCTCCGCAAGATCAAACTCCACCAAACGCACCGCATAGATGGTAACCGACTTTTCCAGCACAACGGGAGAAGCCTCTTCCGTTACCTTGGCGTAATAGGAAGGTGCGTTAGGCACGATACCCAT
>JAZLBM010000088.1:0-5954 GCA_045613705.1 Eubacteriales bacterium
TACAATCCTGCTTATCTCGACTGCCTTCGCCTTATCGAAGAGGGCAAGCTGGGCGAGATCTATCAGGTAACGGCGGTGATGAACGTGGGTCACACCCCGGAAAAACGGGAGTGGCTCTCCCAATTTGACGGCGGAATGATGTTCTATCTCGGCTGTCATATGGTGGATTTTGTCTACCGCCTGCTCGGAACCCCCGAGGCGGTACATACCTTTATCAAGTCCTCGGGGCTTGACGGCGTAGACGCTCCCGACAATACCACGGCGATCCTGGAATACAAGAACGGTGCGTCTATCGTGCAGTCGGTGGCCTCGGAGATCGGTGGCTTCAGCCGCCGTCAGCTCACCGTTTGCGGCAGCCGCGGCAGTTATACCATCCATCCGCTGGAACGCCCCACCCACGCCTATTTCACCGACGGCGAGACGGCAAAGCCCTTCGCCGACACCAAGGTGGAGCGAACCCTTCCGCCCTTTGACGATGCACTTGGTCGCTACGACGATATGATGCTGGATTTTGCCGCTATGGTGCGCGGCGAGAAGCAGAATCCCTATTCCTACGAGTACGAGCTGGGTCTGCAAAAGCTCATCCTCGCTTGCTGCGGTCGCGACGTGGATTTTAAGACACCGAATATTTTATAAATTGATGTTTATCGGTGTGTTTGAACTTTTTAAAGCCTTCCCTAAGATAGGGAAGGTGGCGGCGAAGCCGACGGATGAGTGTGCGCCCAATGTGGTCGTGATAAGACCTCGCACCCTCATCACCCGCTACGCGGGAGCTTCTCCATCTTGGAGAAGCCTTTAAAATCTCGCCGTGAAGACACCGATAAATCAAAATTTGAATATCCAATAAAAAGGAGAACGATATGAAAGCAATACTGATCAATGAAGATAAAAGCCTTCGCTGGGACAACGTGCCCGATCCTGTGATCAAGAGCGACGAGGTGCTTGTGAAGATCGAGGCGGCGGCCTTGAACCGCGCCGATCTGATGCAAAGAGAAGGCAACTATCCGCCCCCTCCCGGATGTCCCGAATGGATGGGTCTTGAGGTTGCGGGCGAGATCGTGGAAGTGGGCGCCGAGGTGGCGGCAAACGCCTCTTGGAGTCTTGGCGACAAGGTTTGCGCTCTGCTTGGCGGCGGCGGATACGCCGAATACGTGGCGGTCAAGTACGATATGCTGATGCCCATCCCGAAAAACTGCTCTATGGTTGAGGCGGCGGCCATCCCCGAGGCCTTTGCTACGGCATATCTGAACCTTTTCATTGAGGGCGGTCTTAAGGAGGGCAACACCCTTCTGATGAACGCGGGTGCGTCGGGTCTTGCCAGCGTCATCATTCCTATGGCGAAAGCCTTTGGCGCGCGTGTCATCACCACGGTGCTTACCGACGACAAGGCGGAAGCCATCTCTCATCTTGGTGCCGACCGCGTGGTGGTCACCACCCGTGAGGACATCGTGGAGGTGCTTCGCGAGGAGCTGGAGGCAGGACACGGTGTTGACGTGGCCATCGACTGTCTCGGCGGCGAGGTTATGGGTAAATGCATTCACTATCTGACCCACGGCGCGCGCTGGATCATGATCGCCGCTCTTGCGGGACAGATGACCGAGATCGACCTTCGCAACATCTACGTTCGCAACGTCCGCATTATCGGAAGCACGCTGCGCTCCCGTCATCCTGCCGTCAAGGCCGAGATCCTGGCAGGCATCGTGCGCGAGGTGTATCCCAAGATCGAGGCAGGGCTCGTCAAGCCCACCATCCACGCCGTGCTTCCTATCGAGGAGGCCGAGGCGGCTCACGAAATCCTTTACAAGGGGCAGAACGTGGGCAAGGTGGTTCTCACCGTTAAGTAAAAAAAGAACCCCCGCGGACTTTTGTCTGCGGGGGAATATTTATGCCTGATAGGGGTTTTGCTCAGCCATTTCGCGCATATTGGCGATGGCGAGCTTGGGGCGAGGCGCCTTGAAGATGGCAGAGCCTGCCACAATGACGTTGGCACCTGCGGAAACGGCAAGGCCTACGTTCTTTTCGTTGATGCCGCCGTCCACCTGAATGTCGATGGAAAGTCCGTTCTCCTCAAGGTACTTGCGAAGCTCCTTGACCTTGTCAAGGCATCCGTAGATGATGCTCTGACCGCCGAAGCCGGGGTTGACCGTCATGATCAGAACCATATCCACAAGATCGAGATAGGGAATTACCGAGTCCCAAGGGGTGTCGGGGGAGATGGCAAGTCCTGCCTTTACCTCGCGGCTCTTGATGTGCTCCAGCGCCTCACGGACGTTTTTGCAGCTCTCAAGATGTACCGTGATGCTGTCGGCACCTGCGGAGATAAAATCGTCAATGTAGCGGATGGGCTCCATGATCATCAGATGCACGTCGAAGAACAGCTTGGACGTGGGACGGATACAGGAGATAAGACCGGGACCGAAGCTGATATTGGGAACGAAAACGCCGTCCATAATATCAAGATGAAGATAATTGGATCCGCCGTCCTCAACGCGCTTGATCTCTTCGGCGAGAGTAGCGAAATTGGCGGCGAGAAGGGAAGGGGCAATATAGATCATGGGATCATCCTTTCCAAAGTTTTTTTCAAAGCTTTTTTTCGTATTTCGGGGCGCGCAACACCGATTTTTGGGTGACGGGCGTCTGTTTTCAAGAATTGATAGGGGTGACTTGCGGTCGGGGATTGTCACATTTTCCCGAAATTCATATGATTATAGTGACAATTCGCGCGGACAGGACGGAAGGGACGAACAAAGAAGGGTCGTGAGGGTGAAAATATCCGTCTTTACCGTGCTTGCAATAGGGGTGCCTCGGCACCCTTTTTATTTTGCAGTCTCCAGCAGGCAAACCGCGTGGGCGGCTATGCCGAGTCCCTCTCCCGTGAAGCCGAGGCCTTCCTCCGTGGTGGCCTTGACGCTGACGGCGGAAGGGGGAATGCCAAGAGCGGCAGCCAACTTTTCGCGCATCAAAGGGATGTGGGGCGCAAGCTTCGGTGCTTGTGCCAGAATGGTGGCGTCCACGTTTTCAATTCGGTAGCCTTCCTTCAGAAGCAGGGTCGCTACGTGCGAGGCAAGCGCAAGACTGTCGGCGCCCGCATAGGCGGGGTCGCTGTCGGGGAAATGCTTACCGATGTCCCCAAGTGCCGCGGCACCGAGAAGGGCATCCATAACGGCGTGGGTCAGCACGTCGGCATCCGAATGTCCGAGAAGCCCCTTTTCATAGGGGATCTCCACACCGCCGAGGATGAGTCTGCGCCCTTCCACAAGGCGATGAACGTCATATCCGTGTCCGATCCTCATGAGGGGTTCTCCTTCCTCCGCGCAAGGATACTCTCCGCACGGGCGATATCCTCGGGAACGGTCAGCTTGATGTTGTCGGGTGAGCACTGTACAAGGCGTACGGGGTGCTGTATGTACTCCACAAGAGAGCAGTCGTCGGTGGCCTTGATATACTCCTTGCGCGTGATGGCAAGGGCGGCGTGATAGACGCTTGTGCTAAAGATCTGGGGTGTCTGCGCCAGCCACACGAAATTGCGGTCGGCGGTCTTTTCCACGTAGCCGTTGTTGTTGGCGAGCTTCACCGTGTCGGTGACGCGTGCGGCGGCGGTGGCGGCTCCCGTGGTGTAGGCCTCGCGGCATACGGCACGGATCTCGGCGTCGGTCACAAGACAACGGGCACCGTCGTGAATGGCGACGAAGGCCGCCTTTTCCGAGATGGCGTGGAAGCCGTTTGCGGCAGACTCCTGGCGATCGCGACCCCCCTCAACGATGGCGGTCAGCTTGGTCAGGGAATAGGTCTTGCGGAGCTGATTGTATTTTTCAAACTCGTCGGCTTTGACCACCAGTACGATCTCATCAATGAGATCACAGGCCTCGAAGGTCAAAAGCGAGCGGACGATGACGGGGATACCGTCAAGGGTCAGCCATTGCTTGGAAATACCCTCGCCCATACGGGTGGAGCTTCCTCCCGCGAGAATGACGGCAGAGGTGAAACGGGATGCGGGCGTCTTGCCCGACAGTTTATTCAGAATGGCGGAAAAGGCGTTGCCCAAAATCCTGCCTCCTTTCCGGGAAATGAATTATTCCTCGAAGGTTCCTTCCTCGATGGCGGTGATCATACCGACGCGACGGGCGTGCTTGCCGCCTTCGTACTCGGCACCGACGAAGTTGTCTACAAGGTCAAGAGCAAGTCCGAGACCTACGACGCGCTCGCCGAAACAAAGCACGTTGGCGTCATTGTGAACGCGGGTCAGTCTTGCGCTGAAGGTATCGGAGCAGCAAGCGGCGCGGATCCCCTTGTGCTTGTTGGCAACAAGAGACATACCGATGCCCGTTCCGCAGATAAGGATGCCGAGGGGCGCCTCGCCGTTCCGGATCTTCACACAAAGGCGGTGCGCGAAGACGGGATAGTCACAGCTGTCGGTGGAGTCAGTTCCTACGTCGATAACCTCGTAGCCAAGCTCCTTCAAATGGTCGATGACCTTACCCTTGAGTCCGTAGCCTGCGTGATCGCAGCCGATAACGATTTTCTTTTCCATGATAGTACCTCTTATGTAAAGTTTATTTTTGATTCTGTTCTTTTTCCAAGCGCTCGCGCTCTGCCTGGGGCAGACGGAGATAGGTGGGAACGAGCTCGGCGTCGGTGGTGCGCTCGCCTGCTTCATATGCCGCACGGGCACACATCGCCACCGAATAGCCGCTCTGATAGATCAGCTCCTCGGGGGTGCTTCCGAGATTGCAGCTTGCCAGTGCCTCGCGGGTCATCTCGTAGCCGTCACCCGAAAGATAGACGGGGACGTCGCCGTAAGCGGCAAGCTCCTCGGCAAGGTCTGCGAGGGCGATGGCGCGGTCGGGGCAAAGACGCTCGATCTTGCCGTTTTCCACGCGGAACAGGGCATTGTAGACCTGGGAGCGGCGGGCGTTCATCACGGGGCACGCGATGCCGGAAAAGCCGCGAAGGTTGTAGGCAAGTGCCTCGAGAGTGGAAACGCCGATGCAGGGCTTGTCTTTGCCGAAGGCCATTCCCTTGACGGTGGCGGCACCGATGCGCACGCCCGTGAAGGAGCCGGGACCCTTCGAGATGGCAAACAGATCTACGTCATCTACCGTCACGTCGCCAAGCTTCAGCACCGCCTCTACCGAGGGCAGAAGCGTCTCGCTGTGGGTGTTTCCGGTATTGAGAGTGAAGGAAGCAACAAGCTTTTCGTCGCGACACAGAGCAACGGCACCGGTCTGCGCCGTGCTGTCAAGGGCAAGAATGATCATAGCTTCCTCCTTAAAGGTTGATAAGTTGTACGGTGATCTCCCGTTTGTCGGGACAGGCGGCGTCGCACTTGTCGATCTTAATTCTGAAATAGGACTCGGGCAGGGCGTAGCCGATGTTTTCACTCCATTCTACCACACAAAGACCGCGGTCAAGATAATCGTAAAAGCCGATAGACTCAAGCTCGTCCTCGCTCTCGATGCGGTACATATCAAAGTGAAAGACCGAGAGGGGCTTTGCGCGGTATTCGTTGACAAGAGCAAAGGTAGGGGAGCGCACGGCGGCACCGGGAGCCATCACCCGCGCAAGTCCGCGGACAAAGGCGGTCTTTCCCACGCCGAGATCGCCGTAAAGTGCGATGAAACGGGGGAGAGAAGCGTCGCCGAGAAGGGTCTTGGCAATGGTCTCGCCAAAGGCCTCGGTCTCCTCCACCGAGGTGGTTACGGTTTGTTGTATCATAAAGGATGATCCTCGTTTTTTGTTTGATAAATATCTATTAAAATATTATATCATAAGGATTTTCAAAAGTAAAGAGGAGAAATCGAAATTGGAAGGGTAAATTTTGATTTATCGGCATGTTCGCAGTCGCTCTGTAAGGCTCCCTCCGGGAGGGAGCTGGCGCCGAAGGCGACTGAGGGAGCACGCGTGACAAAGCCTTTTGCGCCTTGGTATGGCAAGCGTTTGTCACTTGTACCGCA
>JAZLBM010000089.1:0-2129 GCA_045613705.1 Eubacteriales bacterium
AGATGCGCGATTAGCACTTGCCATATCAAGGCGCAAAAGATTTTGTTGCGCGGGCTCCCTCAGTCGCGTTCCGCGCCAGCTCCCTCCCGGAGGGAGCCTTACAGAGCGACTGCGAACATGCCGATAAATCAAAATTTGAACACTTATTGCACCTCACCGCCAAGCGCCGCAAGGATCGCCCCAAGCGTCTCGGAAATGTTTTCTCTGCCGTCGACCACGATATCGGCGTATTTCTCATAAAGAGGCGCGCGCTCGCGGTAGAGGTCAAGCAAGGTATATCCCTCGGGCATCACCACGCCGCGGTGGACGTAGTCGCCAAGCCGCGCCTTCATCTCCTCAAAGGAGATGCGGATATACACCACCCTGCCAAGGGTGGCAAGATGCTTCATGGCCGCCTCGCCGTATACCGCGCTTCCGCCCGTGGAAATGACGGCGTCGGTGGCGGAAATGCCGCAGTTGACCGCCTCCTCAATGGCAAGAAAGGTCTCTCTTCCCTCGGCTTTGATAATATCGTGAAGCAACCGCCCCTCTCGCTCCTGGATCAAAAGATCCGAGTCGATAAAGCGGTAGCCAAGCTGCTTGGCAAGCAAAACACCAACCGTGCTTTTGCCGCAGGAAGGCATTCCGATCAGAGTAATTGACATATCCGTCCTCCACATAGAAAATTCTATTTGATTATACCCGTAAACGGCGAAAAAGTCAAGCCGTTTCTTGACAAGCGCCGCGCTTTATGCTATGATGAACTATCCCATCCCGAAAGGAACTCCTATGAATATCAAGGAACAAGCATTACAAAAGCATTACGAATGGAAGGGCAAGCTGGAGGTGGTGGCGCGATGCCCCATCGAGACCCGCGAGGACCTTTCCTTAGCCTATACACCCGGAGTTGCCGAGCCCTGCCTTGCCATCAAGGACGACGTGAAGCGCTCCTATGACCTGACCCGCCGCGGCAATCTTGTGGCTGTCGTCACCGACGGCACGGCGGTGCTTGGACTCGGTGACATCGGCCCCGAGGCAGGTATGCCCGTTATGGAGGGCAAGTGCGCCCTTTTCAAGGCCTTTGCCGACGTGGACGCCTTCCCCCTCTGCATCCGCTCGAAGGACGTGGACGAGATCGTTCGCACCGTCTCTTTGCTTGCGGGCAGCTTCGGTGGCATCAATCTGGAGGACATCGCCGCCCCCCGTTGCTTTGAGATCGAGCGACGTCTTCAGGAGGTCTGCGACATTCCCGTCTTCCACGACGATCAGCACGGCACCGCCATCGTGGTGGCCGCCGCCCTTCTGGGTGCCCTCAAGGTAGTGGGCAAAAAGCTTGACGAGGTTCGCGTGGTCATAAACGGCGCGGGCGCCGCAGGATGCGCCATCGGACGGCACCTTCTGTGCGTAGGCGTCAAGCATCTGATTATGGTGGATCGTGCGGGCATCATCTGCGAGGGCGACGAGACGCTGAACGCCGCACACGCCGACATCGCGACGCTCACCAACCGCGAGCATCTCAAGGGTACCCTTGCCGATGCTATGAAGAACGCCGACGTATTCATCGGTGTATCCGCCCCCGGCGTAGTCTCCCCCGAAATGATCCGCTCCATGGCCAAGGATGCCATCGTCTTCCCCATGGCCAACCCCGTGCCCGAGATCATGCCCGACGAGGCACTTGCGGCGGGTGCGCGAGTGGTGGGCACCGGTCGCTCCGATTTTCCCAACCAGATCAACAACGTTCTCGCCTTCCCCGGCATCTTCCGCGGCGCTCTCGATTGCCGCGCCAAGTGCATCAATGAGGAAATGAAGGTGGCCGCCTCCTTCGCGCTGGCATCCCTCGTGCCCGAGGATGCGCTGAACGAACAGAATATCATCATCTCCGCTCTTGACAAGTCGGTGGCACCCGCCGTCGCCGAGGCGGTTATGGACGCCGCCCGCAAAACCGGCGTGGCACAGATTTGATGGGAGTTCAAATTTTGATTTGTCGGTGACTTCACGGCGAGATTTTTAAGGCTTCTCCAAGATGGAGAAGCTGTCGCGGAACGCGACTGATGAGGGTGCGAAGTCTTATGGAATGCGGAATAGGCGCACACTCATCCGTCGGCTTCGCCGCCACCTTCTCTATCATAGAGAAGGCTTTAAAACACCGA
>JAZLBM010000090.1:0-1826 GCA_045613705.1 Eubacteriales bacterium
AATGAACTTGTCGGTGTGGTCACCAATGATCTTGATGGAGTTCTTGTTTGCACCAACGGTACCGTCGCCGCCAAGACCCCAGAACTTACAAGCGATGGTGCCTGCAGCTGCGGTGTCGGGAGCGGGCTTCTCCTCAAGGGAGGTGCCGGTAACGTCATCAACGATACCCATGGTAAAGCCGTTCTTGGGTGCGTCCTTAGCGAGCTCGTCGTATACGGCGAAGATGGAGGAAGGAGGAGTATCCTTGGAACCAAGACCGTAACGGCCGCCAACTACCTTTGCGGATACGCCTGCCTGAGCAAGAGCGGTAACAACGTCAAGGTAAAGGGGCTCACCAAGAGAGCCGGGCTCCTTGGTTCTGTCAAGCACTGCGATCTTCTTTGCAGTTGCGGGAATTGCCTCGATAAGCTTGGAAGCAACGAAGGGACGGTACAGTCTTACCTTAACAAGACCAACCTTCTCGCCCTTGGCAAGGAGGTAATCGATAACCTCCTCAGCAACGTCACAAACAGAGCCCATAGCGATGATCACGCGATCAGCGTCGGGAGCACCGTAGTAGTTGAAGAGCTTGTAGTCGGTTCCGATGGTCTCGTTAACCTTGTTCATGTACTCCTCAACGATTGCGGGAAGGTCGTTGTAGTAACGGTTACAAGCCTCTCTGTGCTGGAAGAAGATATCGCCGTTCTCAGCAGAGCCGCGAAGTACGGGATGCTCGGGGTTGAGCGCGCGTCCGCGGAACTCAGCGATGGCGTTCTTGTCAACCATGCCCTCAAGGGTGTCGTAATCCCAAACCTCGATCTTCTGGATCTCGTGAGAGGTACGGAAGCCGTCGAAGAAGTTAACGAAGGGAACGCGACCCTTAATGGTGGAAAGGTGTGCTACTGCACCAAGATCCATAACCTCCTGGGGGTTGGACTCAGCCAGCATAGCGAAACCGGTCTGACGGCACGCGTATACGTCGGAGTGGTCACCGAAAATGTTGAGCGCGTGAGACGCTACGCAACGAGCGGAGACGTGGATAACGCAGGGAAGAAGCTCACCTGCGATCTTGTACATGTTGGGGATCATAAGAAGAAGACCCTGGGATGCGGTGAAGGTGGTGGTGAGAGCACCTGCTGCCAAAGATCCGTGAACGGTACCTGCGGCACCTGCCTCGGACTGCATCTCCATTACCTTGACCTGCTCGCCCATGATGTTCTTCAGGCCCGTTGCAGACCAGCTGTCAGTCAGCTCAGCCATTACGGACGAAGGGGTGATGGGATAGATCGCTGCTACTTCGGTGAACGCGTAGGACACGTGCGCGGCGGCGGTGTTACCATCCATGGACAGTTTTTTTCTCTGAATTGCCATGTTGTTGTTTCCTCCTTGAAATTTATATCTCTTAAAAATTTGATAAAGGGTTATCAATTAATGATACCATGTTTTTGCCCCGTTGTAAAGAGCCACGCGGCACTTTCCACGGGATTGTTGCAGGATTTCCTGCAAGTTTTCGGTCTTTTTGCCGATTTCCGGCAGTTTTTTTAATTTTGATTGGACGGTGTCTTCACGGCGTGATTTTCAAGGCTTCTCCGAGATGGAGAAGCTGGCGCCGTAGGCGACTGATGAGGGTGCGAAGCCTTATCACCACTACAATCGGCGCACACTCATCCCACACGTTCGGTGACACCTTCCCTATCTTAGGGAAAGCTTCTCTCGCCATTTCGTTCAAATTGAAATTTGAAGCACACCGACAAATATCAAAATATCGCGCGATTAAGCCTTGCCGACGGAACCGAAGAGCTCCATCTTTTCCTTAACGGTAGCCTTGATGGCCTCAACGCCGGGTG
>JAZLBM010000091.1:0-6314 GCA_045613705.1 Eubacteriales bacterium
CAAGGGGACGGTGCGAAGCACCGAGCCGCCGAGATAGACGAAGACGATCTGTATGACGGCGATGGCGGGCATAATGATAAGGAAGGGGCGGTTTTTCGAGAGCCCCGCAAACAACTTCAGTCGGTCGGTGCGCGCGTTGAAGCAGTTGAACACACCCGCAAAGATGAAGAAGGCAAAAAAAGCGGTCAGAAGGTAGATGTCGTCCGCGGCATACCGAAACTGTGAGGTGAAAAAGGGGTGCTTCAAAAAGGCCAGCGAAAGCCCTACGGTAAAGGCGCCGAGAAGCACGATCTGATTGACCATATAGCCGTTCAAAATCGGCTCGTCGCGCCGCTTGGGCGGCTCCTTCATACAAGAGGGCAGGGGGGCTTCGCCCGCAAAGGCCAGACCGCCGAGGGTGTCCATAATGATGTTGACCCAAAGCATCTGCACCACGGTCACGGGGGCATCAATGCCGATAAAGGGGCCGATCATAGACACGCCCACCGCCGACAGATTCATCGTCAGCTGAAGCACGATAAACTTGCGGATGCTCTTGAAAATATTGCGACCATAGAGCACCGCGCGGACGATGGAGGCGAGATTGTTATCCAGAATGATAATGTCACCCGCTTGCTTTGCCACCTGGGATCCGTTTCCCATAGCAAAGCCCACGTCGGCGCGCTTGAGGGCGGGGGCATCGTTGATGCCGTCTCCCGTCATACCGCATACAAGCCCCTGCTCCTGTGCTACGCGCACAAGGCGGCTTTTGTCACCGGGAAGGGCACGCGCCACGACCGCAAGGGTGGGAAGAAGCTCTGCAAGTCGCCCGTCGGTCATCGTAGCAAGATCCTCGCCGTCGAGGCAAAGGGGCGTTTCCTTTGTGACGATACCGCAGGACTCGCCAATGCTTCTTGCGGTGTCCACGTTGTCGCCCGTGATCATTACCACGTGGATGCCTGCCGCGCGGAGTGCCTCTACCGATGGGCGTGCCTCCTTGCGAAGGGCGTCGGAGAGAGCAACGCCGCAGATCAGGGTCAGGTCGCCGTTTTCGCGCTCAAGCCCATCGGCGTATGCCATAAGGAGAACGCGGATACCGCGCCTTGTCAACGCGTTCATCTTTTCGCAAAAGGCCACGCGGTCAAAGGGAAGCGCGCGCCCGTTTTTATCCAACGAATAGCGCACGCGCCCAAGCAGTCGCTCGGGCGCCCCCTTGACAAGTGTGATCCCCCCATTCGCCGTAACCGAAGCGGAGGAGCATTTTCGGATACTGTCAAAGGGCTTCTTCTCCACGGTGCGGCAATCGGCATCTTTCCCGAAGGCGGATACCGAGAGCAAAAGCGCCCGTTCCGTGGCGTTTCCGCCGATGGCATCGGTTCCCGACAGCTCGGCAGAGGTATTGCGCAAGGCTGACAACCGATACAGGCTGAAAATGGGTTTGTTCGCCTTGCGGATCGCATCCACCGACAGAAATTGCTCACGGTCGGTGAAAAGCCCCGAAACGCTGATGATGCCCTCGGTCAGCGTCCCCGTTTTGTCGGTGAAAAGCAGATTCATGCTTCCTGCCGACTCGATGCCAACGGGCTTTCTCACAAGCACCTTGTCTCGCACCATTTTTTTGATGTTGGAGGAGAGCACCACCGCTATCATCAAAGGTAATCCTTCCGGGACTGCCACGACCACGACGGTGAGCCCCAACGTAAAGGCGTCAAGAAGCGTCGTCAGCAGAAAACGGATATCCGACAGGCGAAGGGAAATTATCTCCCACCGCATACCGCTATCAAGCACGATGGCATTGAACAGATAGGCAAGCCCCACAAGGATGGCCGCCGCATAGCCGAGTCGGCTGATCTGTCGCGCAAGCCTTCCAAGGCGCAGCTTGAGGGGGCTTTCCCGTGTGTCAAGAGTGATCTCACGCGAAATGGAGCCGATCATGGTGGTGTCGCCTACTGCCGCCACCTCCATTTCCGCGTCGCCCGAAACCACCGAGCATCCCCGAAGCACCGCGGAGGCGCTTGCGGGATTCAATTTTTCCCCACGACGGGGATATTTTTCCACCTCGCGGCTCTCACCTGTCATCGCCGCCTGATCTACGCGAAGCCGACCGCAAAGCAGAAAGCCGTCCGCGGGGATGCGGTCGCCTGCGGATAGAAGCACGATATCGCCGCAAACAAGCTCGGAGAGGGGAAGCTCCACCACCCGTCCCGACCGCCGCACGCGGCAGAGATAATTTTCGCTTTCTTCGTTGAGCCTCGCAAATGCGCTCTCGCTTCCGTATTCCGAAATGGTTGAGATAAAGGTGGCGAGAAACACCGAAACGGCGATGCCCGCCGTCTCCACCCAATCTGCCGTGCGGAACACGAACAGAAGATTGAGAACGAGCGCCGCAATGAGGATCTTGATGACGGGATCGTTCAGATTTTTGATAAAATGAGAAAAAAAGCTTGCTCGCTTGGGCGGTGTCATGGCGTTTGTGCCGTGCTCGCGACGGGCGCGCGCCACCTCATCCTCCGTGAGTCCCCGCTTCTTGGTATCTTGAATGGTATGATTCATGCCGACATCCTTCCGTTTTTCATTGATACACTATATGAAGGGAAAAGGGGCAAAATGAGGGAATAACGGCGATTATCGCAGGATATCTCACGAGTTTCGTGAAGGTGCACAAAAAACTTTCCTCCGAGAATGATTGTCTTTGCAATATATACAACGAATAAGGGTTGACGAACGGGGGGATATGTGGTAAAATGACGGCGAAAAAACAAATAGGAGGGCACTCTATGGATACGGAAATTCTCGTAAACAGACATCTGTCCGCCGAGCGACTGGCAAGACTCAAGTCCTTTGGCACTGAAGAGGCCCCTGTGATCTTCGCCTTGGTGGGCGAGTTGAACGCAGAGGGCAGTTATGCGGAAACCACCATTGCCTTTTCGTCCGAGGCGCTTATGGTGCTGGATCTTGACAGCACAGATGAGCCGATGCGGATCAACTACGCCGATCTGGACGATATCTTTTCCAAGCGAATGTACGGAAACGCGTTTATCCGTATTCGTCGCCGCGGGGAGAACAAGCCGGAAAATATTTTCCGTTATACCTTGGGTATTGCGGCTCTTTGTGATTCGGCGATCCTGTTTGTCAAAAACCTTATGGCAGGGGAGAGCCTGACTTCCCAACGGGAGAGCATTGCAATTGCCTATGAAAAGCAGTTGTCCATCTGTCCCCGTTGCGGACGCACCCTTTCCTCGCCCGGTGTTAAATGTATCAACTGTGAGGATAAGAAGAAGGTCATCGCGCGGCTTGCGGTGTATCTCAAGCCCGAGCTTCCCGAGCTGATCGCGTCTATCTTCCTGTCCCTTTGCACCACCACGCTGATGCTGATCCCGCCCTACCTCACCAAGACCCTTGTGGACTCGGTGCTGGTGAAGGATGCCAACGGCAATTTCCCCGAAAACGCCTTGCAGACGCTGATCTACATAGGTATCTTTCTGACGGCGATACAGCTTGTGCGCCATACGCTTGGTGCCTTCCGCGCTTACGTGCTTCGTAAGAGCGGTGACAAGCTTGTCAAGGCTCTGCGCGACGACGTGTACGAGCACGCCCAGCATCTGCCCATGCGATTTTACGATAAGACCTCAACGGGTTCTGTTATTAACCGAATTTCGGGTGACAGCTCCACGCTGCAGTCCTTTATGCTCCGTGTGACCCAGGAGGTCGTGGTACAGTTCTTCCGTATGATCGGTATTATCGTGATCATGCTTTGTATGAGCCCCCGATTGGCGCTCTATTCGCTTCTGCCCGTGCCCTTCGTGGCGGTGGGCGCCCGTATCTTCTCCAAGAAGATCGCTCCCTTCTATCGCCGTATCTGGCGCAGATGGGCGGCGGTTTCCGGTGTCTTGACCGATACCATTCCCGGTATCCGCGTGATCAAGTCCTTCACCAACGAGAAGAACGCCACCGAGCTTTTCAAGCAGAAGAACGAGGACTGGTATCAGAACGATATCAAGGCGGGCAAGATCCTCAGTATCTATCCTTCCACCGTTAATGCCTTCGTAGGTCTTGGCTCGGTAGTCATCTGGGTGCTTGGCGGCTTTGCCGTCATTAAGGGTACAAGCGCGGGTGTGGGTGAGATCACGGCAGGTCTTCTGGTCTCCTTCATCTCCTACGCCAGTATGTTCTACGAGCCCGTCAACTTCTTCGCAACCCTCAACGACTCCTTCCAGCACGCCCTGTCCTCGGCGGAGCGCATCTTCGATATTCTGGATGCCGAGCCCGAGGCCGATTTTGGAAAGGGCAACAAGCCCGAGGGCGGTCTTAAGGGTAAGATCGAGTTCCGTAACGTTTCCTTCTCCTACGACCGTACCAAGAAGGTGCTGAAAAATATCAATCTGACCATTGAGCCGGGTGATATCGTAGGTATCGTGGGAACCACGGGATCGGGCAAATCCACCCTTGTGAACCTGTTCTTGCGGTATTACGATTCCTATCAAGGACGTATCCTTGTGGATGGGCGTGACATTCGCTCCATTGATATGGAATATTTCCGCTCCCAGATCGGTTACGTTCAGCAGGAGCCGATGATGTTCCACGATACGATCTTCAATAATATTGCTTACGGCGATTCCCGATACTCGGTAGAGGACGTGATTCACGCCGCCGATATTGCCAACGCCCACCAGTTTATCATTCGTCAGCCCGACGGATACGATTCGATGCTGGGCGAGCGCGGTGTGGGACTTTCGGGCGGTGAGCGCCAGCGATTGTCCATTGCCCGTGCGGTGCTGAAGAATCCCGGCATTCTCGTCTTTGACGAGGCAACGGCGTCGGTGGATTCCGAGACCGAGCGCCTCATCCAGGATTCCATTGAGCAGTTGATCTGCGGACGAACCACCATAATGATCGCCCACCGACTGTCCACCCTCAGTAAGGCCAACAAGATCGTGGTGGTGGATAACGGTAAGATCATTGAGTGCGGCACCCCTGAGGAGCTGATCGCCAAGCGCGGTAAGTACTGGAAGCTGGTGCAGATCCAGTCCATGGCAGATAAGGTAACCGAGCAAAAGCGCGAAGAGCGCTTTGAATAAGGAGGCAAGCGATGGAACGATATATGGTACAGCGCGAGGATAAGATCCTTCGCACCGATACGTATCTTGTGCGGATCGAGGCCGCCGACGGACAAGTGTTTGAGGACGTGGAGCCTCGCCGTATGTTTCCCTTCAGCGATCCCAATCGCTACGTAACCTTTTTGGCTACGGGGGAGAAGGAGGTGGCGATGCTGACCGATCTTGCAAATATCGACGAGGCCTCCCGCCGCGCGGTGGAGGAGTGCTTCGCGGAATATTATATGATCCCCGAGATCACGGGAGTTATTCAGGTGATTGATACGGCAGGCATCTTCAAGTGGAAGGTGACCACCGACCGAGGTATCGTGGAGTTTCAGATCCGTAACCGAAACAGCGATATCAAGCAGGAGGAGGACGCCCTTCTGATGCGTGACTCCAACGATAACCGCTATCGCATCGACCTTACGAAGCTTGACCCAAAGAGTATGAAGAAGATACTCAGCTATATCTAAAAAAAGAGGACAGGGAGCATTTGCTCTCTGTCCTTTATCTTATTCGTGCTCGGCAACCCAGGCGTCAACCTTGTTCTTTGCCAGTCTCTTGATATCCTCGGTAGGATAAGGAGACTCCGCACCGCCGTTTACGTAGATGAAGTAGTTGCCCTTATCGGTAACGTAGAGGGTCTCCTCATAGCCGTTTGCGTCGCCGAAGTTTCCGACGGTAAACTTCTTTACGAGGGTCGCGGTCTCGGTATCGTACTCAACCTTGCAAATGATCTTTTTCATTCTGATACTCCTTTCTTGTTTTTACAGGATCTATTATATCCGATTTTTCATCAAATTTCAAGAAGAATTTGTTGGATTTTGCGATTTTGGATTCGATAAATTGATGTTTATAGGCGTGTTTCAAATTTTAGTTTGAACGAGATAGCGCCGTTTAAAGGCCTCTCCAAGAATGGGAGAGGCTCCTGCGAAGCAGGTGGTGAGGTTGCGCCTATTGATGTTACAAAATGGCGTGATTTTAAAGGCTTCCCCAAGATGGGGAACCTCCCGCGAAGCGGGTGATGAGGGTGCGAAGCCTTATGGCACGCGGAATTGGCGCACACTCATCCGTCGCTAACGCGACACCTTCTCTATCATAGAGAAGGCTACTCTCGCCGTTTTGTTTGCTTAAATTCCGCAACCTCATCCGTCGCCTGCGGCGCCTACCTTCCCGCTTCGCTCACTACAAACCTTCGGTTTGTGTCCCGTTCTCGGAGAAGGCTTTAAACACGCCGCT
>JAZLBM010000092.1:0-1529 GCA_045613705.1 Eubacteriales bacterium
TCCGCACCATCAATGCCCGTCATATTGACGTGGAGGCCGAAAGCTATACGATCTTTTCGGGCGAGCCCGTCCGCGTGTCCTTCAAGCCGGTCTTTGCCTTTGACCCCGAGACGGTCACGGTCAAGTGCGGCGGGCGAACCGTCTCCACCGTCTGCGAGAAGGGCGTTATTCGCATAGAGGAGGACCCCGAGGCTCCGGGCGAGCGCCGCTACGATCTTTTTGTGGGCGACGTCAAGACCCACTGCACCGTCCTGGTGCTTCCCACCCTCGAGGCGCTTGCCGAGGCGCGTTGTCGCTTCCTTGCCGAAAAGCAGCAGCTTCACGCCGAGGGACATCCCCTTGACGGCGCCTATCTGACCTACGACAACGAGGAGGGACACGTCTTCTACGCCCGCGCCAACGACTTCAACGCCGCCCGTGAGCGTGTCTGTATGGGTATGCTGATGGCGCGGTATCTCAAGACCCATCCCGACGCCGCCTTGCGCGCAAGTCTCGACCGATATATGACCTTCATCGAGCGGGAGATCGTGGACGTGGAAACGGGTGACGTAGCCAACGATTACGGCCGCCGAGACCGCAACAAGCGGCTCTATAACAACCCCTGGATCGCCGAGCTGTACCTGGAAATGTACGATCTTGACGGCGACCGCCGCGATCTTGCCGTCGCCTATCGGGTGATGAACACCTTCTACGAAAACGGCGGCGACCGGTTCTATGCCTTCGAGATCCCCGTGGTGCGCATTCTCCGCGCTCTGAAAACGGCAGGCATGACCGTCGAGCACGACACGCTCCTCGCCCACTTCCGCCGACACGCGGAAACGGTCATCGGCAACGGCGTGATCTACCCTGCCCACGAGGTCAACTTTGAGCAAAGCATCGTGGCGCCCGCCACCACCCTTCTGATTCAGATGTACCGCGCCACGGGTGAAGAACGCTATCTTTCGGAGGCAAAGAAGCATTGCGACCTGCTTCAGCTCTTCGACGGCATGCAGCCCGATTGGCATCTCAACACGGTGGCCATCCGCCATTGGGACGGCTATTGGTTCGGCAAGCGCAAGCAGCTGGGCGACACCCTGCCCCACTATTGGAGCGCCCTTTCGGGCGTGGCGTACCGCCATTTTGCCCACGCCACGGGTGACGCCGAAATGGCCGCGCGTGCCGACGCCTCCTTCCGCGGCGTAATGGGCATGTTCTTCCCCGACGGCTCCGCCACCTGCGCGTGGATCTATCCCCACGATATCAACGGCGTCCGCGGCGAGTTCCCCGACCCCTATGCCAACGATCAGGACTGGGGTATGTATTTCTTCCTCCGCGACCTGGAATCCGACGCGTAATTCATCAAAAATAACCGCCTCCCGTCAAACGCGACAAGGGGCGGTTTTCTTTATAAATTGATGTTTGTCGGTCTGTTCGTCGGTGCACTTAAAGCCTCCCTCCGAGAGGGAGGTGGCACACGAAGTGTGACGGAAGGAGCCTGCGAGATGCGCGATTAGCACTTGCCATATCAAGGCGCAAAAGATTTTGTTGCG
>JAZLBM010000093.1:0-9313 GCA_045613705.1 Eubacteriales bacterium
TAGCCGTCGATATCAAAGCGCTTAACGAAATAGGTCATATTATCGTAAAGATATTCGCGAAGCCCCTCGGACTCAAAATTGATGATGGGGAAATTGTATACCGTCAGCATCACGTTGCCGTTTTCGTCTCGCTTGACGAAGTCGGGATGATCCCCAATAAATACGGCGTTCGGGCCGCAGTGCATATACACAAGGTCGAACATTACGCGGAGCCCCAGGCGATGTGCTTCCTTGACGAAGGCCTCCACGTCCTCATCGGTACCGTACTCGGGATCGGTGGAAAAGTAGTCGCTGATGCGGTAGGAATTCTTGGGATTTCCCACGCCCGCCGCCTTCTGTCGGCGGCTCCAGCCGTCCTCGTTCATATCGTCGTCCGAGCAAACGAGGGGACAGGTGTAGACGATATCAACGCCGATCTCCTTCAGGTGGGGCAAAAGCTTGGTTGCCGCCGCCACCGTGCCCTCCGACGTGAAGGTTCGCATATTGATCTGATAAATGACCGACCTTTTGAACCAGTCGGGGACGGGCTTGGCAAAGCCTTTTTCTATACTCTCGCTCACAGGTGCATACCTCCGTCTACAATAATTTCGCTTCCCGTCACATATCTTGCCTCCTCCGAGCAAAGGAAGAGGGCGGCAGGGGCGCAGTCCTCGGCGCGACCCATATAGCCTGCGGGAATGCCCGCATTGACCTTGGCAAGGTATTCGGGATCGGCCACCGCATCCGCATTTCTCGGGGTGGCAATGGCGCCCGGGCAAAGGTTATTGACGGTCACGCCGAAGGGTGCCACCTGCTTTCCGATGTTTCTCACAAGGCTCATCAGCGCATCCTTGCTTGCGGCGTAGACCGCCATATCCTTATGAGGTCTGTATTGCTGAACGCTTCCTACCGTAAGGATGCGGCCGTATTTCTGCTCCTTCATATGGGGCATATATGCCTGGATCAATGAGAGCGAGGAGGAGAAATTGATGGTGATCTGAGTCTCAAGTGCCTCGCGGGTGATCTCGTCCCAAGGGGTTCTGTACTGAACGCTGGCGTTAAGAACGAGGATATCAAGGTCTCCCGTAGCGGCGTGGATCACCTCGGCGGCGTCGGGATCTGCCAGATTCTTCACCACGTATTTGTCGCATCCCGCCGTCTTTGCGGCGGCTATACACTTCTCTTCACCGGTCGCGCCGTGGATCCAGACCTCCGCACCCGCCTCGCGAAACAGCTTGGCGATAGCAAGTCCAATACCTTGTGTAGAGCCTGTTACAAGTGCCTTTTTTCCGTGCAAATCAAACATATCTTCTCCTATCACGACCAGGTACGGTCGTTTGCCCACTCAAGATCCCACTCCTCGGTGGACTTCCACATATCGGGATATTTTTCGTGCATATGCTCGGCAAGAAGCTCCTCGTTAAGGGCGTCGATGCCGAGACCGGGCTTGTCGGAAACGGTGGCAAAGCCGTCCTTGATGAGGGGATTGTCGATGCCGAGGGCGATATCGTTCCACCAAGAACAGTCGATGGAGTGGAACTCGACCGCAAGCACGTTCTGCAAAGCCGCCGCCGTCTGGATGGCCGCCATACAAGCGATGGGACTTTCCGCCATATGGATGGCCAGCGCCACGCCGTACTTATCGCACATATCGCCCAGCTTCTTCATCTCAAGCGCGCCGCCGATGGTCAGCATATCGGGGTGTACCACCGAAACACCGCCGCGACTGAGAAGGGGCTCAAAGTTCTCGTGAAGATAGATGTCCTCACCCGTACAGATGGGCACGGTGGTGCTGTTTGCGATCTTCACGTAGTGGTCGGTCAGATGCCAGGGGGCAACGTCCTCAAGCCACGCAATGTTGTAAGGCTCAAGGCGTCTTGCCACGCGGATACAGTCGGTTATGGCAATGTGACCCAGATGGTCGATGGCCAAGGGGATCTCGTAGCCGATGACCTCGCGCACCTCGCGCACGTAATTTTCAAGGTAATCAAGACCCTTTTCGGTCACGTGAATACCCGTTGCGTGATGGGGGATGGTGAAAATTTCGTAGTTCTTTCCAAGCATCAGATCGCGGTCGATGGAGCCGTGCTGATGGTTGATGGCCTTCATAGAATACTTTTTGATATCCTCAAGAAAGCCTGCGGGGGCGTTGAGACATCCGGGCTCGTCGATCATCAGCTCAATGCCAAGATCCATTTTGAGAAAGGTATAACCCGCATCCATTCTCGCCTTGAGGGCAAGACCCATATCGCGACCCGTGTGCTTTCCGTCCACGTCGGTATCACAGTACATACGAACCTTGTCACGGAATTTGCCGCCAAGAAGCTGATACAAGGGAACGCCGTACGCCTTACCTACGATGTCCCAAAGAGCGATCTCCACGCCCGAAACGCCGCCGCCCTGACGGGAGTGACCGCCGAACTGCTTGATCCTGCGGAACAGCTTGTCCACGTTGCAGGGGTTTTCACCCACAAGACGGCTCTTGAGCATCAGGGCGTAGGTGGCGCTGGAGGCGTCTCTGACCTCGCCGTAGCCTACGATTCCCTGGTTGGTATAGATCTTAATCAAGGGGCAATGCTTGGGTGCACCGTTGATGTTACAAACACGAAGGTCGGTGATTTTCAGCTGGGACGGAGACGAAAAGGTGTTCACGTTTCCGCTGATGATCTCGTTCCCGGAGCACAGTTTTTCGGAGGTTTCCATTGACAAAATCCTTTCTTTGCTATATCATATTTACGAAATGACATTTTTGTACATTCAGTATATCGCAAAGCTTCGACGATTTCAAGTACAATATTATGATTTTCTTACACTATGTTACGATTTGGAGGGTGCTATGATACGAAAAAGCACAGTGATTTCTTCTGCCTCGCCACAGTACGGCGGTGCCGATCTTTTGCGGATCTACGAGTCGGAGGCGGTCTTTGCCAAGAGAAATTTTACCGAGCATCATCACTCCGCTTTTGAAATTTCCTACATCAAATCGGGTAGCGGCGTTTACCGCGTGGGCGACAAGGAATTCGACATTCAAGCAGGCGACGTATATCTGTTCAGCACCAACGAGGTACACTGTATCACCGAGATCCACAACGATCGACCAATGGTGCTCCTCAATACCCACTTTGAGCCCCGTTTTATCTGGTCGCCCCAAGGCAACGTGTTTGACGAAAGCTTTCTTCGCATCTTTCTTGACAGAGGCGAGCATTTCTCCAACCGTCTGGATCGCCAAAACCCGACGACAAAGGAGATCGCTTCCCTTCTGCTCCGTATGCAAATGGAAGCGGAGGAAAAGCCGGAAGCCTACGAGCTGATGATCAAGACCCATCTCTTGAACGTTCTGGTGCTTCTCATACGAAATTACGATTACGTCAAGGGAAGCCACGTCCCTGCCCTGCAATCGGACAAGCTATTTCGCATGGAAGCGGCGCTTACGTATATTGACGGCAACATCAAAAAGCCTATAACGCTTGACGAGATCGCCCAGCACGCCGGTATGAGCCGCACCTACTTCTGCTCGACCTTCAAAAAGCTGAACGGTCTTACCCCGTGGGAGTATATCGGACTCAAGCGCATAGAGGCGGCCAAGCATCTGCTTCGGCACACCGACACGTCGGTCCTGGACATTGCCTTTGATTGCGGATTCAACAACATCTCTCATTTCAACCGCTTGTTCAAAAAGGCAACGGGCCTTTGTCCTCTGGAATACCGCAACAAAGAAAAAGCATAAAGGAAGGGTGAAGCACAAGGCTTCACCCTGATTTTTATGAGCCACAGCATCCCTTGCCGCCCTCACGAAGCTTGGGACCCAAGTCACGGGGAGAAAACTCGTGGGTCGGGAACGGCATGGAATTAAAGACGCAGCAAGGACTGGCGTTCTCGTCGGGACGGCATTCCTTATCGGGAACGGCGTACTCCGTCGCGCTGATCAGATACTGTGCGGGACGAACGATGCGGATCACCGAGAAAAGACCGATGGAAACGACAAGAACTCTTTCGCCGCCGTGTCCGTCGGTGAGAACACCGTTAATGCGGGAAACGACGCTTTCGGGAAGGTCGTCTGCGCAACAGCAGCAATGGCAGCAGCAATCGGACTTGAGTTCGACCACGCGGGCGCTGAGAATGATGGGATCGACCACCTCAACAACGGCCGTGGGAACGTTCTTTTTTCCGCAGCAGGGCTCGGGAACCGCGCAAAAGTCGTTGGCGTCGGGATCGCTCTTGAAGACGCTCACGTTGCTCTCGCCACCGTAAAGAACCACGCTCTTTTCTACAACGGCAACGCCGTCAAACTCCTGCGCTCTGCCTGCGCAAACGCAAGCCTCGAAGGTCAGCTTGATATAGAAGCGAACGGTTACGGTGTAAAATCCGCCGTTGAAGCGCACGGGATCAATTCCTACGTACGCCCACGCGATGCAAGAATCCTTGACGCGAACGGACGAGGTATGTTCTATGATCTCGTTGCCGATATCGGTCAGAAAAACGCGAACGTCCTCAAAGCAATCTCTGTCCCGACAAGAATCCAGAATACGGTTGGTCTCGATGCAGACCATATCACGATCCCGAACGCTTCCCGTGGAATTGCAAGGAAATCTGTTTTCGGGCATAGCTTTCTATCCTCCAAATGATATTTGAGAGGGTGTATCACCTTCTCCTATACCATAGTATGCCGAAAAACAGAAATTGACAGAAAAAGATAAAACAAGACAAATCAGAACAAAGAGAGCTGATCGGTCTCACTCAGTCCCTTCAGAACGCCGTTGCTTCGGAGCACCTCGATCACGCTCTTGGAAAGCTTGGCACGGATCTGAAGATCCTCAATGGAGAAGAACGGAGCCTCCTCGCGTGCCGCGATGATATTCGCCGCCGCGTTTTCGCCAAGTCCCGGCAAGGATGAGAAGGGCAAGCGAATAGCACCGTCCTCGGGCAGGAACATAAAGGAATGGGACTTCACAATATCGATGGGAAGGAATCGGATGCGTCTTGCATAGCATTCGTTGATCAGCTGAAGGGTAGAAATCGAGCTGACCTCCTTGGGAGACGCCTCCTTCTTCTGGTTTCTCGCCTCAATATCGCGAATGAGATTCACCACCGCCTGCTTGCCGCGAACCGCAACCGTGGCGTCAAAGCCGTTGGGGGCTACGGTAAACATAGCGCAGTAGAAAGCAATGGGAATATAGATCTTATACCAGGCAAGACGGATCGCCGACATAACGTATGCCGCCGCGTGCGCCTTGGGGAACATATACTTGATCTTCTTACAGGAAGCGATATACCAATCGGGAACGCCGTGGGCGATCATATCCGCTTCCCATTCGGGGGTAAGACCCTTACCCTTTCGAACCGACTCCATGATCTTAAAGGAGACCAAGCTGTCAAGACCCCACATAATAAGGTCGTTCATAATGTTGTCTCGACATCCGATAACCTTGGAAATATCACAGATCCCCTCCCGGATCAGGTCCTGGGCGTTACCTGTCCATACGTCGGTTCCGTGAGACAGACCCGAGATCTGCAACAGGTCGGCAAAGGACTTGGGCTTTGCTTCCTCGAGCATCTTCATGGAGAAGCGGGTACCGAACTCGGGGATACCGAAGGTTCCTACGTTACAGTCCACCTCCTCGGGTGTAGCACCGAGAGGCTTGGTAGAAAGAAAGAGCTCGTATACCTTGGGGTCGTTCATCTTTACGTCCATAACGCTGGTATTGCTGAAGCGCTCCAGATACTTGTACTTGGTAGGAATATCGTGTCCAAGCTCATCAAGCTTCAGAATGGTATCGTGAAGATAGGAGAACGCGAAGTGGGTGGTTACGATACTGGAATTGGGGTCGTCTGCCGGGTGCTGAACGGGTGTGAAGTCATAAACCTCATACTCACGGGGTACAACGATAATACCGCCGGGATGCTGACCCGTAGTGCGCTTGATACCCACGCAATTCGTAACCAATCGGTTGACCTCAGCGCGGGAAAGGCTGATTCCCTTCTCCTCAAGATACTTCATAACGTATCCATATGCCGTTTTATCCGCAAGGGTACCCAAGGTTCCCGCACGGAACACGTTCTCGGCACCGAACAGTTCCTCGGTGTATTTATGGACGCGTCCCTGCACGTCGCCGGAGAAGTTCAAGTCGATATCGGGCGACTTGTCACCGTTGAAGCCAAGGAAGGTCGCGAAGGGGATATCGTGACCGTCGGCAAGATATTTGGTTCCGCACTTGGGGCAGGTGGCGTCGGGAAGGTCGAATCCGGAGCCGTAGGAGCCGTCGGTGAAGAACTGGGAGTGCTTACAGTTAGGACAGTAATAGTGAGGCGGAAGCGGATTTACCTCCGAAATTCCCGCCATGGAAGCGACGAAGGACGAGCCTACGGATCCACGGGATCCTACAAGATATCCCTGCTGCTCGCTGAACCAAACCAGCTTCTGCGCGATCATATACAGCACCGCAAATCCGTTGCTGATAATCGAATTCAGCTCGGTAGCAAGGCGCTTTTCCACGATCTCGGGAAGCGGGTCACCGTAAAGCTTTTTCGCACGCTCCCAACAGATCCGCTGAAGATCCTCTTCCGCGCCCTCCATATTGGGCGTGTAAGAGCCCTTGGGAATGGGGCGCACGTCGGGATCGATCATATCGGCGATCAGATTGGAGTTGGTGACGACTACCTCATACGCCTTTTCCTCGCCGAGGTAGCTGAATTCTTCCAGCATTTCTTCGGTGGTGCGGTAGTAAAGACCGATGTCGCGATCCGCATCCTTGAACTTCATACCCGCAAGCAGGATCTTACGGTAAAGCTCATCCTCGGGATTGAGGAAGTGGGCGTCACAGGTGGCGACAACCGGCTTGTTATATTTTTCGCCAAGTGCCACCACACGGCGGTTCAGATTACGGAGGCCCTCGTCATCGGCGACCGTTCCCTCGGCAACGAGGAATCGGTTATTGCAGATGGGCTGAATCTCCAGATAATCGTAAAAGTTTACGATCTCCTCGATCTCCGATTCGGGCTTGTTTTCAATGATGGCACGGATCAGCTCGCCCGCCTCGCACGCAGATCCCACGATAAGTCCCTCGCGGTGCTTTTCCAGCTCTGATTTGGGGATTCTCGGGAAGCGGCGATAATAGTTCAGATAACTGTAGGAAACCAGCTTGTAAAGGTTCTTGAGACCCTCCTTGTTCTTAACCAAAAGGATCTGGTGATAAGTAGGAAGCTTTAAGGGATCGGCCTTGGCGCGCATCTCGTTATGCAGATCCTCAAAGCCCTGCATATCGCTCTCGCTCATCTTTTTGATCATCGCAAAAAGAATGTGTGCCAGCATCTCGGCGTCGTCACAGGCTCTGTGGTGATTAAATTCACCCAGCTCATAGTACTTCGCCAAGGTATCCAGCTTGTGATTCTTCAGATCGGGATTCAGGAATCGGGACAGAGCGAGGGTATCCATATACGTATTCGTAAAAGGAAGACCCGCTTGCTCGGCAAAATGACGGATAAATCCAATATCAAAATTGGCGTTATGCGCCACCAGCATATCCTCGCCGACGAAGGAAAGGAAATTGCCAATTGCCTCGGGATAAAGAGGCGCATCGGCTACCATAGCATCGGTAATACCCGTCAGCTTCACGATCTCCTCGGGGATGGGCACCTCGGGATTGACGAAGGTGTTGAAGCGATCCAGCACCTTTCCGCCCTTTATCTTGACTGCACCGATCTCGGTGATCTTGCAGTTGAGGACCGAAAGACCCGTTGTCTCAATATCGAAAACGACGATCTCATCCTCAAAGGCAGGACGTTTTGAGCCATTGATCGCGCTGGCGGTATTATTAACAAAATATGCTTCAAGACCGTAAATGACCTTAATGTCGCCGATCTTATCTGCCGTCAGCATTGCATCGGGGAAGCCCTGCAGATTACCGTGGTCGGTAATGGCGACGGCGGAATGTCCCCAGGACTTTGCGGTCTTGACGGCTACGTCGGCGGGAATGAGGGCATCCATTGCCGACATATTGGTATGCAGATGAAGCTCTACGCGCTTCTTCTTGGCAGTATCCTTTCTTTTTTTGCGGGAGATCAGCGCCACGTCAGATGGGATAAAGGACAGATCCTCGTCTACTCTTCCCTTTCTCGACTCGTGCTTGGCGTATCCCTGAAGTGCCACACAGACGCCGTCCTTGATATTATCGGCAAGCGCCTTGGCGTCGTCGATCTCCATATAGTTGTTATGTACCTCGATGGAGGTATAACCGTTGGTCACGTTATAGACGATATTCATTTTATCGCCGTTGCGCGTGGTGTCCTTGGTAAAGCCAAACACCTCACCTACGATCACACCCTTCACGGGGTGATCGATGAGCTCCAGCGAAATGGGATTGATCTCAAAGGGATCGCCATAGCAATAATTGGGAGACGAAATGTCAAACTGCATATGTCCCGAATAGAAGATTCCGTCCTCAACGTAAGGCTCCCTGCAAGGGGGCGCCACCGAAACCGTTCTGGGAAGCGAAGGCTCTGCAGGCGCCGCAGGTGCCGCGCCGTAGGGCTTGTCCTCGCTGCCGCCACGGGGACGGTTGGCATAGGCTACGCTTGCCTGGGCAATTTCCTCGGAAATTCTCTGACGGTCGCGCTTGGTGATATCCTCAAACACCTCGCGCGCAAGATCGTCGTCGCGCACGATGCTGACGTTACACGCAATGCCGAACTCCGCCGCGATAATGCGCTCCATAACCTTGGGCGTATTGGCATCGTAAAGAAGCATCACACCGCCGTCCGAAAAGGGGATCTTTACGGTAAGCGAATCGCCTCTCAGATCATACTCGGCATGGGAGAAAAAGCCGCGTCCAACCGTACCCGTCCGCTCGGTCTCCATAAGGATCTGCGGAACGTAGGATCGGGTGAAAAGCGCCGACGGGTAAGTAGGAAGAATGCGGACGCTATTGAGGCTGTACGCGCGTTGCATCTCGCTTTCAATGGCATACAGAAGGGGCTTTTCCACAAGACGGGGAAAAAGACCGTGAACCTCAAGAAAACGTCTTTCTTTATCGGCTCGCACCCGAATGTCCTGCACGGCATCAAGAAGCTCCCTCACATCACCTAGTGCTTCAGATGGTTGATATATATTAAATATTTCAAAAAAAGTCTTTTTGGACATTTTTGATTCCTTTCATTTGTTACGGGCGGACAGTTTCCGCCATTTCCTTGATCTTGGCAATCAACGTAGGAATGATCGCCTCCTCGGGGATCTTATGCAAAATTTCACCGTGGGAAAAGAGCAAAGCCTCACCTTCACCGCCGGCAATACCGATATCCGCCTCTCTTGCCTCTCCGGGGCCGTTTACGATACAGCCCA
>JAZLBM010000094.1:0-5411 GCA_045613705.1 Eubacteriales bacterium
GCAGGCTCCTTCCGTCACACTTCGTGTGCCACCTCCCTCTCGGAGGGAGGCTTTAAGTGCACCGACGAACAGACCGATAAACATCAATTTATCGTTTCATTAATCCTCATCCAGCTTGAGGACGGCCATAAACGCCTCGGGGGTGACCTGAACGGAGCCCAGCTGGCGCATCTTCTTCTTACCCTCTTTCTGCTTCTCGAGCAGCTTCTTCTTACGGGTAATATCACCGCCGTAGCACTTGGCAAGCACGTCCTTGCGCATTGCCTTGACCGTCTCGCGGGCGATGACCTTGGAGCCGATAGCCGCCTGGATCGGGATCTCAAAGAGCTGTCTTGGAATATTCTCCTTCAGCTTCTCGGCGATGCGACGGGCGCGTCCGTAGGCCTTTTCCTCGTGGACGATAAAGGACAGAGCGTCCACCTGCTCGCCGTTGAGCAGGAAGTCAAGCTTCACAAGCTTACTGGGCACGTAGTCGCTGAACTCATAGTCGAGGGAGGCGTATCCGCGGGAGCGGCTCTTAAGCGCGTCGAAGAAATCGTAAATGATCTCGTTGAGGGGAAGCATATAGTGCAGCTCCACACGCTCGGTGTCGATATATTTCATATCCTTGAAGTCGCCGCGGCGATCCTGACACAGATCCATCAGACCGCCCACAAACTCGGTGGGGGTAATGATGTTGGCCTTGACCATAGGCTCCTCTGCCGACTCGATCTCGTCGGAGGAGGGGAAGTTGGAGGGATTATCGATCATCATCACCTCGCCGCCCTTGCGGACGATGCGGTAGATAACGCTGGGTGCGGTGGTGATGAGGTCAAGATTGAACTCGCGCTCAAGGCGCTCCTCGATGATCTCCATATGGAGAAGTCCGAGGAATCCGCAACGGAAGCCGAAGCCGAGTGC
This sequence comes from Eubacteriales bacterium, assembly GCA_045613705.1. Classification (GTDB taxonomy): domain Bacteria; phylum Bacillota; class Clostridia; order Oscillospirales; family CAG-272; genus RGIG8775. Next base: position 901 of record JAZLBM010000094.1, read on the forward strand.
GATGGACGTCTCGGGCTCGAATACCAGCGCCGCGTCGTTAAGGCGGAGCTTTTCCAGGGCGTCGCGAAGGTCGCCGTAACGGGCGCCGTCCGCGGGATAGATACCTGCATAGACCATAGGCTGTGCCGCCTTGAAGCCCTCAAGAGGCTCCGCAGTAGGGTTGCTTGCCAGCGTCACGGTGTCACCCACACGGGTGTCGCCGATGCTCTTGATAGAGGCGGTGATGTAACCAACGTCACCTGCGGACAGCTTGTCGCACTTCTTGATGCCAAAGGCCTCCATAGTGCCCACGTCCACAACGTCAAAGGTCTTGCCGTTGCTCATCATCATAATTTTATCGCCCGACTTGACGGTGCCGTCCACCACCTTGATATAGACCACAACGCCAAGGTAGCTGTCGTAGTAGGAGTCGAAAATGAGGCACTTGAGGGGCGCGTTCTCGTCGCCCGTGGGGGCGGGGATGTCGGTGACCACGTGCTCCAGCACCTGCTCGATGTTAAGACCCGTCTTGGCGGAGACCGCGGGGCACTCCTCGGCGGGGATGCCGATAACGTCCTCGATCTCGGTGCGCACCTTGTCCACGTCAGCGGAGGGCAGGTCGATCTTATTGATGACGGGCAGGATCTCAAGGTTGGAGTCTACCGCAAGATAGGCGTTGGCCAGCGTCTGCGCCTCGATGCCCTGGGTGGCGTCTACCACCAGGAGGGCGCCCTCACAGGCGTTGAGGGAACGGGAGACCTCGTAGTTAAAGTCCACGTGACCGGGGGTGTCGATCAGGTTGAAGCAGTAGGTCTCACCGTCGGAGGCGGTGTAGTTGAGGCGCACCGCGCGTGCCTTGATGGTAATGCCGCGCTCGCGCTCCAGATCCATATTGTCCAGCAGCTGCTCCTCCATATCGCGCTTGGCAACCGTCTGGGTCGCCTCAAGGATACGGTCGGCCAGAGTGGACTTTCCGTGGTCGATGTGCGCAATGATGGAGAAGTTGCGTATTTTCTTCTGTCTTTCGTTCATGAATTTCCTCACTGTTTTGGATGGTAAATTGATGTTTATCGGTCTGTTCGTCGGTGCACTTAAAGCCTCCCTCCGAGAGGGAGGTGGCACACGAAGTGTGACGGAAGGAGCCTGTGAGATGAGCGAATAGCACTTGTCATATCAAGGCGCAAAAGATTTTGTTGCGCGGGCTCCCTCAGTCGCGTTCCGCGCCAGCTCCCTCCCGGAGGGAGCCTTACAGAGCGACTGCGAACATGCCGATAAATCAAAATTTACCACTAATTTTTATATACACAGTTATTATATAATATTTCTCCTTTTAAGACAAGGGGTTTTGCGATTTTTTTGCGTCTTGGATGTGCGGCTCGCGTTTTTGTCTTGAAAAAGGCGCGAAAATGGGCAAAAAAGCAATTTATGGCGCGTGCTTGCCTTTTTTTGACTTGCCAAACGGTAGCTTTCGGTCTATAATGATGGTGAAATCTTCTCAAAAAAAGGAGAACTGTTATGAGCAACAAGAAAAATGTGGTCGTTATCGGTTACGGCGGTATGGGCGGCTGGCACACCCGACGGATGGTCGACAGCGACGCGGTTTCCCTTTTGGGTATATACGATATTGATCCGGCGCGCGGTGCGCTTGCCGAGTCCCGTGGCATTCACGCCTACGCCTCCCTTGAGGAGGTGCTGGCAGACGACAAGGTAGACCTTGTGGTTCTCGCCGTGCCCAACGAGCTTCACAAGCCTCTGGCCATCCGCGCTATGGAGGCAGGCAAGCACGTGATCTCCGAAAAGCCCGTGTGTCTGTCTTCCGAGGAGCTTGCCGAGATGATCGCCGCTTCCGAGAAATACGGTCGCCTCTTCACGGTGCATCAGAACCGCCGTTGGGACGAGGATTATCTGATGATGGAGCGTCTCTACCGCTCGGGCGAGCTTGGTGACGTGTTTGAGGTAGAATCCCGTGTGCAGGGCTCTCGCGGCATCCCCGGTGACTGGCGCGGCAAAAAGGAGCACGGCGGCGGTATGATCCTTGATTGGGGCGTGCATCTCATCGACCAGATGGTGCGCATCGTGGGCGACAAGAGGATCGAGCGCGTCTACTGCCGTTGCGAGCATATCACCAACGCCGAGGTGGACGACGGCTTCCACCTGGATCTCTATTTTGAAGACGACGTGACCGCCCGCATTGAGGTGGGAACCAGCAACTTCATTTCCCTGCCCCGATTCTATATGCGCGGCACCAACGGCTCTGCCACCATTGCCACCCACGCCTCCGATGCTCACGTAGTCTGCTGCACAGGTGCCGAGGAGGGCGAGGTGACCCCCGTTGTCACGGCGGCAGGTCTGACCAAGACTATGGCACCCCGTACCAAGGAGTCCATCCGTGAGTACGATATCCCGAAGCCCGAATCTGACGTGCACGATTTCTATCGCAACGTGGTGAAGGCCATTGACGGCGAGGAGCCTCAGCTCATCACCCACCGTCAGTTGATGCGCGTGATGAAGATCATGGAGGCGGCATTTGCCTCGGATCTCGCCAAGGCACCCGTTCCCTTCAACGACGATTTGGCAGAAAAAAGATAAAAGAAAAGCAAGGCGTAAGCCTTGCTTTTTTGTTTCAAATTTTGATTTGTCGGGGAGACGGTTACGGGGGAGGTCGCTTTTTTCGAGAAAAAAGCTCCGCAAAAAAGCTTTCATATAGGGGTTTATAAAAAAACAAACCCCTATTTGAGCGTAGCCATATTGTTTTCTGTAAGATAAACAACTCCGTAGCCAAAGCTAAACTCTCGACAGTTTTCAGGGGCCACTAACCCTGAAAACTCAACGGAACGGAAGGTAACCTTCACATCGCAAAACGTCAATTTATTCTTCAAATTTTGATTTATAGGTGAGTTCGATTTGCGCACAAACCCGTAGGGCGGGGGCTTGCTCCCGCCGTAACAACCGATAACCCACACGTTTTCGGCGGCACCAAGGCACCGCCCTACAAGGTACGGTTCGCGCCATTTTGTTTTTGCGAACGGACCGCTAAACATCAATTTATTCTTCTCCCATTTCCCAAACGGCGCGGAGGGCTTCCGACATAGCGCGGGAGGCGGAGGCGGTGCGAATGAAATCGCGGGAGCGCATAGAGGACAGGGACATCCGCAGGGTATGGGTTCCCTTCTCGGTGGCAACGCCTATGTAGACGGTGCCCACGGGATCCTTCTCCGTTCCGCCGCCGGGGCCCGCATAGCCCGTGGTGGCAATGGCAACGTCGGCACAAAAGGCGCGTCTGGCACCCTCGGCCATTGCCTCGACAACCTCTCGGCTGACCTCGGTGTAGGTATCGATCAGCGACTTCTCGACACCGAGAAGCTGCATTTTCATTTCATTGGTATAGGTCACGCCGCCGCCCACGAAAACACGGGACGCGCCGGGCACGTCGGTGATGCGCTTGGCAATCAGACCGCCCGTGCAGGACTCGGCGGTGGCGAGGGTCAGACCCCGTGCGGCGAGGGTGTCCACAAGGGCGCGCTCCGCGCTTCCCACGTCCACGCCGTAGATATACCGACCCACGGGGCTGTTTTGGATCTTCTCCATCATCGGGGCGCAAAGGGCCTCTGCCTCGGCTCTTGTGGGTGCCTTTGCCGTCACGCGGAGGCGCACCTCGCCGTCGCCCGCATAGGGTGCTACGGTGGGATTTTCCGCCTCCTCCATCAAGGGGCGCAGAAGGTTCTCCACGGAGGATTCGCCCATTCCGAGGATGTGGATATTATGGCTGACAAGCACCGCTTCGGCGCGGCTCTCGAGATACGGGATCACGCTTCTGTCGGTCATAGGACAAAGCTCACGAGGGGGGCCCGGAAGCAGGATCACGGTAACGCCGTCTGCCTCCACGGCAAGGCCCGGTGCCGTGCCGTTGGGGTTATCGAACACGATAGCACCCTCGGGGATCAGCGCCTGCTTGCGGTTGTTGGGCGCCATAGCGGCAAGTCCTCCTTCACGGGCGGCGAAGAAAGCCTCGATGGCGTCCAAGGTGGGCTGATGCATCACGAGCTTTCGCCCGAGAAGCTCGGCGACCGTCTCCTTCGTGAGGTCGTCGTAGGTGGGGCCAAGACCGCCGCTCATCACCACAAGGTCGGAGCGGGACATAGCCGTGGTAAGTGCCTCCTTGAGGCGCACGGGATTGTCGCCCACCACCGTGTGATGGTAGACCGAAATGCCGAGGGTCGCAAGCCCCCGTGACAGATAGGCGGCGTTGGTGTTGACCACCTCGCCAAGAAGCAGCTCTGTGCCCACGCACAATATCTCCGCCGTTTTGATCATATCTTTCATCGCCACACCTCCGAAGCGTCGTTTTTCCCTTTTATTATACGCCCCTTGACCACGCGTGTCAAGGTGGGAAAATTGATGTTTATCGGCGCAGTATGAACACGCCGAACCAAAGGCTTCCCCAAGATGGGGAAGCTGGCGCGAAGCGCCTGATGAGGGTGCGAAGCCTTATCACAACTGCAATCGGCGCACACTCATCCGTCGCGTTCCGC
>JAZLBM010000095.1:0-2949 GCA_045613705.1 Eubacteriales bacterium
GGCTGTCGGGTCATTTTATTTTCTTTTATCAATTCTGTCGGCAATTACGTAGAATACGGGGACGGTGATGAACAGGATCCACCACGGATGCCACATTCTCCATGCCATGCCCATCAGCAAGTACACGAAGGCAATGAAAACAGGATAACAGAAATCGGAAAGCTTTTTGTGGCGGATACAGTCAATGATCGAATAATATACGGGAACCGTAACGTAAAGCGTCCAGCCGATTGCCCATCCGTTGCCGAGAAATCCCCAAAGCAGATAAGCGATGGTGATAAGGATCGGATAGGGAAGATCGTACCAAATGCGGATTCGAATGTTGGTGTTCACGTAAGCATCGTCATCATCTTCGTCTTCGTTATTATCTTCATTCTCATCTTCGTTTTCCTCAACCTCGGTTTTTGCGGGTTCTTCAGGCTGTTGATGCGCGGCCTCGACTGAACCGGATACCAAAGTGTCAAGAGAAATATTAAACAATTCGGCGATTGCCAAGAGATTTTCGACGTCGGGATAAGCTTCGTTTCGCTCCCATTTGGACACCGCTTGTCTTGAGACGTTGATCTTTGCGGCAAAATCTTCTTGGGACAGTCCGTTTTTGCGGCGAAGTATGTAAAGGTTAGAACTGAAATTTTCGGGCAGCATAGAATATCCTCCTTGTTGTTCTTATGATATCATAAAAGCGGAGATTATGCAAGCGATTTGACTTTACAAGTCCGCAACTGCCGGTTGCGGCACTCAATTTATAAGAAAAATATGCTTCCAACATCGAAAAGCGGCTGATCGGAGAGGGAAATGATCTCGAATCCGTGGCTGCGGCAGAAATCCGCGATTGCGCCGCCTTCGGGATGCGAGGCAAGAGAACCGCAGAAGAAAATGCGGTTATCTACGGCACCGCACGCGCCTCCGATAAATCCATATTCGTAGCCGGGGAGAGAAACACCGCCCGAGGAAACCGCAAGGGTGTCCGCACCGATCGATTCTGCCGCCGAGAGAATGGAAGGATCGGCAGAAATGATAGCGCTGTCGCCAAGCACCACGGTGGAGCATTTGGCATAGCCTTGCTTCACGAAATGCGTGAGACAGCCTTGCGCCAAAGCGTAGTCAAGAATCTCGGCGGGCGTTTTATCAATGCGCCCCAAAAGATGCTTGCCAAATACCAAAAGGTTTAAGCCAATATCTTCGGGATATTGCTCGGAGACCACCTTGTCGACCGCGCACAATTTACGACCCGCCGATTTTGCAATCGTATCAAGGAGCGAGGCGTGTGCCTCATAATATTCCTTGTAAACGAAGAGACGGTCACCAAGGGGGAGCATCAGCATATCGGGATGTGATGCAACGGGGGCGGCGAGACGGGAAAAGGGAGGCAGAGAAATGACGGAAAATCCAAGCTCGGAAAGACGAGACTTAGCATCCTTGGGCGTTCTTTCGTCAACGATTGCGATCATCCTATCCTCCTTGATAAAAATAAAGCCGGCAGATCGTAACGACTGCCGGAATCTTTATATTGCGCAATTAAACGCGGGTTACTTTGCCCGAGCGAAGGCAACGGGAACAAACAGCAACGGTGGTGGTAGAACCATCAACTACTGCCTTAACCTTGCGAATATTGGGCTTCCAACTTCTGTTGGTCTTACGGTTGGAGTGGGAAACGTTCTGTCCGAAAACAACGCCCTTTCCACAAACACTGCACTTTGCCATTTTGACACCTCCTGATGCGATATTCACGCATAATGCGAATCGTTTCTTAACATAACGAAATAGATTATACCACAAACGATATCAAAATGCAAGAGTTTTTTGAAAAAAATTTCGTCTTTTTTTGCTTTTTTAGCAGGTTTTTTCGCATTCCGAGGCCAATTCATCGTTCTTTCCGTAAACGGCACCGGAGTTGAGGGAGGATTCGATGCGAAGCAGACGATTGTACTTGGCAACACGCTCACTTCGACAGGGCGCGCCGGCCTTGATAAAGGGGGCGTTCATACCTACGGCAATATCGGCAAGAGTAGAATCCTCGGTCTCACCCGAGCGGTGGGACAGAATGAATCCGTAGTCCGCATCCCTAGCGGTGCGGATGACCTCCATAGTCTCGCTGAGGGTGCCGATCTGATTGGGCTTGATGAGAATGGAGTTGGCAAAGCCATCACGGATACCTTGACGAAGGAGCTTGTCATTGGTCACGAAAAGATCGTCACCCACAAGGGCGATGCGACTGCCAAGACGGGCGGTCATCCTCTTCCACGCGTCGAAATCCTCTTCGCCAAGGCCGTCCTCAATGGAGATGATGGGATAGCGGCGGATATAGGATTCGTAGGTGTCGATCAGCTGATCCGCCGTGTGGATCTCGCCGCGCTTCATCATATGATAGGTGCCGTCCTCGCGGTGCCAAGCGCTCGCCGCCACGTCAAGGGCGATCTTGACCTCGTCGGTGGTGTAGCCCGATTGCTCGATGGCTTGGCAAATGAGCGCCAAAGCCTCCTCATCCGAGTCAAGGTCGGGGGCGTATCCGCCTTCGTCGCCTACCGTTGCCACGCGCTTCATGCCCTTGAGAATGTTGCCAAGGGTGTGGTAGATCTCGCTACCCATACGGAGACCGTCTGCAAAGGTCTTGGCGCCAACGGGAAGGATCATAAACTCCTGGATCTCCACGTTGTTGGCGGCGTGGGCGCCTCCGTTGAGAATGTTCATCATAGGCACGGGGAGCCGCTGTGCCTCAGCACCGCCAAGATAGCGGTAAAGGGGCATACCGTAGAAATTCGCCGCCGCACGCGCATTGGCAAGAGATACGGCAAGAATGGCGTTTGCGCCAAGTCTGGACTTGTTCTCGGTGGCGTCAAGCTCCCGAAGAACCCGATCCAGCTCGTGCTGCTCCGAGGCGCAGATGCCTGCGATAGCGGGGGAAATGACGCGACAGACGTTGTAGACCGCCTTGGTCACGCCCTTGCC
>JAZLBM010000096.1:0-4157 GCA_045613705.1 Eubacteriales bacterium
ACTTCAATGTTCACATTACCTAAATCCAAGTTTTGTTGAGTACAGAATTGAACGCATGATTTCCGACGGAATGATAACTTTAGTTCAAAGAAGCACCGATCCCGATTTTAATAATACAACGATTCTCCGTAAAAATCATCATTAAAAACAAGAGCGTAGCCACACGGCTACGCTCTTTTTGAACTTCAAATTTTGATTTATCGGTGGGTTTGATATGGCTAAGCAGAAACGAAACCGTACCCCCATAACCGTAGGGACAGGCGTCCTCGACTGTCCGAAAACGAAGAGAGTTGATTTTGTTTGTGGCTGTGCATAAACACCTTCTACAAAAGGATTTTATCAATTTTGAAATTGCAAAATCCTTTGTCGCGGACAGTCGGGGACGCCTGTCCCTACAATGTTTAGATCAAATTCGTTTGTTTGAAAATAGCCATAACTCACCGATAAACATCATTTTTTAACTCTGCATTCTGCACTTCGCGCGCCGGCGCGACAATTAAATCTCAATCTCCTGCACAGGATCGTTTGTGAAATCCAGAGTGACAGTTTTCTCTATGCCGTTCTTCGCGACGGTGAAGGTCACCTTACCCGTACCCTGCACGCGGACGGTATTGCCGTCAACCGACAGCACCTCGCCGTCCTCGGTGTGGGGGTAGGCAAGAATTTCGCCACGGGTGACGCACTTGATCATCACGCCGAAGGGCATTTCCACGCCGTAGCGATGCTCGCCCACGCGGATCGTGGCGTGGCGGAGCGCCGCGGGATCGCGGTACCAATCCACGGCGATGAGGTACAGATCGCGGGATCCGTCCTCGGAATCGTAGACGGTAAACTGCACGTCGTGGCCCACGTCCTCCACCCAGACGGTCTCCTCATCGGTGAGGTCGACCATAGCGGTGGCAAGCATATTCTCATAAAGAGAACGGATAGCGGGATGGGCGGGATAGGCGGCGGCATTAAAGAGAACGACCTCGCCCTCGCCCATTCTGTATTTGCAAACGAGGGGCAGACCGCCGTCGGTGCGCGCCAGCACCTCGCCGTCCGCGGCATTGGTGCAGACAAGAACCTTCACACCGCCTACGGTGTCCTCCGCGAAGACGGGCGCACCCGCCGCAAAGGAGAAGGGACTCTCGGGATAGTGCATACGATAAGCACGCACGTCCTCAAGATCGGTGGTATCCGTCAGATGGGCGCGTGTTGCGATGATACGACCGCCGCGGCGCACGTAATCGGCAAGCTTCGCAAGGTCGTCGGCCTCGGCGCAGTTGTAGCCCATAAAGGCAAGGGTGCGGTACGGAATCTCCTCGTAGTGGGCGTGCTCCACGGGAATGGTATCCACGCTTCCGAGGGGTGTGCCGGTGAAATAGCCCTGGGGCTTATCGGTGGGACAAGGATGGCGATAGATGGACTCGCCCACACGGGACAGGGGATAGAAGACCTTTGCGAGGTCCCAGCTGTACGCGGCGTCGGTTGCTTTGCCAACGGGATAATCCGCGCCAAAGGCGGTGTGCCAGCCCCAAACGGTGCCGCGTCGCCAGCCGAGGATTCCGTCGTAGCGTCCGTGGACGAGGGCCATGGGGGTATAGAATTTACCCCGCCGGGTGTGGGAGGCGATATAGCGGTGAAAGTCCCGCTGCACCGCGGCATGCTGACGGCAGGCCTCGGAGAAGCGGTGGAAGTGGACGTAATTTTCCTCCATATGCCAAAGGCCCTCTTCGGTGTTGACGTCTGTGGCGCCCTGCATATAGGAGACGTAAAGGAAGAGGCGGAAGCGGCGGGAATGCTCGACGGCGTCATGGGGAGCCGACGCCCACTGAATGGCGTGATGCACGCCGTGGGGACGGAAGCCGTAGGCGTCTGCTACGCCGCGGAGGAAGGACTGCTGAAGCTCCATGCTGTTGTACGCCGTTTCAATGCCTACGCGGGGGAAGCCCGCCTGCATCAGGTATTTGAACATGAAGGAGGGGCCCGTATGATAGATCTCCCGATCGCGGAAAGAACGCAGGAGCTCTACGCCCTTTTGGGCGCCTTCCTTCATATCGCGCTTTACGCGGGGGTCTTTGTAGCGGAAGGTGCGGTCGCCCACGTGACGAAGGTAGGCACTCGGCTTGTGACGGGGCCAGCAGTACGCGGGGTTGTCGCGATAGTTCATGGCGTGCATTTCCCAGTACGCCTCGGAGAAGCGGTTGGCGGTGGTCTCCACCTGGCCCCAATAGAAGGCGGCGCCGTCGTATTCGTGGGTCTGCTGCCCCATAAAGCCCTCGCCCGCAAGCTGCTCGGCGGTGGGGTTGATAAGAAGACCGCAGGGCTCACGGCCGTCCAGGATATGAATATACTTGATGCCGCACTCGTTCATGACGCGGGTGAAGAGTGCCCACGCCTCGGGATTGACGTAGCGGGTGCCACCCCAGCGGTAGGTGGGACGGATGGTCAGGTAGTTGCCCACGTTGGCGGACAGGTACCACGCCAGATAATTTTCCACCTGATCTGTGGTCTGGTCGATGTAGATCATGTCACCTGTGCCCGTGAGAACGCCGTCGTCCTCGCCCTCACTCACGCGACCGACGCAGGTCTTGCGGGTGACGCCTCGCGCGGATACGGTCACGGGGATATTGGCGCCTGCTTTGAGACAGCGGAGACGAACGCCGTGAAGGCCTGCTTCGGCGAAACGAAGCCTTTTTTCGGCGTCAAAATACCGGTCGGGGAAATCAAGGGTCACCTCGGTGTCTTCTCGGTCGGTACGGAGAAGCAGGTAGGCGTCTGATCCCACCTTGGCTGCGTCGGAGGTGGCAACAACGGCCACGGCGCCGCCGTCGGAAATGGCCAGCGCGATCTCGTGGAAGCGGTAGGGGACGGGGTCGTGGTAGTCGGAGAGAAGCTCGTAGGTCAGGGTGTTTTCCGCGCGGAGAAGCTCGCTCGGGAGCATGATGCCCCACTCGTCGTCCACGTGGGAGCGTTCAAAGACCTCGCCCTCAAAAAAGACGGTGCCGTTGAGGGTGAGGCGCATTTTGTGCCATTCCTTGCGGCTGAAATGCTGACCAAGCCAACAAAAATGGGTTCGATCGGGAACGGCGGGGGTAAAGTCGGGCAGAAGGTTGTAGCCGTCCGCGGCGAGGTGGGGACACTCCACATAGACCTGACCGCGGTAGAAGCGACCCTCGATATAGATCGCCACGTTGGCGATGGGTGCCTCGGCGGGGGGAAGCGCCGCCCGAAGCGCCGTCATTTCGCAGGTGCCCTCGGGAATATCGATGAGTACCGTATGGTCGGCATCGGAGAATATGTCGCGGTGCGGCACGTTGGGCTTTTGGTAGCGGATCTCCACGCGCATATGGAGATAGCCCCCCGCAGCGCGGTCAATGACGAGATCCTTTGTGCATACCGAAAGACCCGCTTGCCACTCGGCAGGGGCCGGGGGAACGTGATGGTGCCCGAGAACGACGGGGAAGAGAATCTTCTTATAGGCGCGGCGGATAAAGGGCCTGGGCTCCTCCTCGCAGAAGGAAAGGGCGTAGTAACCGTTGACCGCGTGGTCGGTGTCAAGAGAGTCGTTCAGAAGCGAGTACTGGTATGGGCCGTTTGGCTCGTCCTTCCACAAGTCACTCTGCGCCGAGGTGCCCACGGTAAAAAGGCGATAGCGCTTGTCAGCCTCGGGGGTAAGGTCAAAGGTGAAGGTCGCCCCCGCCTTCCTCGGGCGGATGGTCTTTCCCTTCTCGTAGTCACACCAGATAGGATAATAGGTTTCAAAGCTCATGGATCCGATCTCCTTTTCAGTTGAACTACCTGTATTGTAGCACACGAAAAATGCACTGTCAACGAAAAGCGGAGAACATTTAAGAAACTTTCTCGGCAATGTTCAAATTTTGATTTGTCGGTGGGTTCGATTTGCGCACAAACCCGTAGGGGCGATTCACGAATCGCCCGAAAACGAAGGATTTACGCCATTTCACGGGTACGCACCGCTCGTTGCGGGCGATTCCCGACTTGCGAAGCAACGTCGCATCGCCCCTACGACAAAGACATCAGACCGCAAAACATCAATTTATACGCAAAATAAACAGACCGCAGATGCCTTCTGCGGTCTGTTGCTTTTCTCCTATTCGGCGGTGAAGCCGTTGTAGCCGTATTTCTTCATAATGGACGGGTAGTCCTTATAG
>JAZLBM010000097.1:0-2842 GCA_045613705.1 Eubacteriales bacterium
GCCCCGTAATCCGCTCCAGAAGCGGGCACGAAGTAAAGATACATCGTGTCCGCAATTTTATAAGGCGCCATAGCCAAGTGGTAAGGCAGAGGTCTGCAAAACCTTTATTCCCCGGTTCAAATCCGGGTGGCGCCTCCAAAAGAAAAACGCACCCAATCGGGTGCGTGTTTCTTTTGGCGTCTCTACCCTTTGCGAAACGGTGCGTCGTGGCGCCGTAAGCCGGGGCGTTTTTGTGAAAATAAATCTTGCCCATCTTCTTGACTTCGGCTTCCCTCGGTGGTACAATAGGGGTGAAATTCACGTAGGGAGAAGGCTATGCTATACGTAAATCAGCTGGATTATCCGCACTTGAGATACAACCACAACGTGGACAACGGCGGTCCTCCCGAGGGGCGGAACACAGTGAGAACCTCGGGGTGCGGGCTTTGCTGTGCCTCTATGGTGGTGGATCAGCTTACCGACAAGTCGCTTCTCATTGAGGATTGTGTGCGCCTTTCGGAGGAAACGGGCGCCAATCGGTGGATTGGAACCTCGATGAAGGTGCTTGGCAAGGCACTTTCTGAGCGGTATGAGCTGGATTTCTCCTATACTAACGATATCGACGAGGCCATCGAGCATCTTCGGAAGGGCGGACGCGTGGTCGTTCTTGTGGGTGGTGCTCGCGAGGGGTATGCGGATCTCTTTACCAAACGGACGCATTATATGCTTCTGCTTTCTTATGACGGCGAGGAGTTCTGTATTCTGGATCCCTCTCTTTCGGATACCAAGTATACCGAGGAGGGCAGAGCGGGACGCGTCAGGGTAAAGGCCCCCTTCCTGTTTGCCTCCAAGGCGGAAATCGTGCTTGCGGCCGAAGAACAAAAGACGCGGTATTTCCTGTTTGCGAGCAGAAAATAACCGTTTCAATACATTTCCCGATAGCGGTTGACAAATCGGGGAAAATGGTATATAATATATTCGTAAATCCAAATCAAGGAGGACGTATCATGAAGGTAACGAAGGAATCCATCATTGGTGATATTCTCGATTTCGATATAGAAACGGCACGCTTTTTCTTTGAGATCGGTATGCACTGCCTCGGCTGTCCCGCTTCCCGCGGTGAGTCCATTGCGGATGCTTGCGCCGTTCACGGCACCAATGCCGACGAGCTTGTAGAGAAGATCAACAAGTATCTTGAGTCCAAGTAATTGGATGACGACGGAACGCCGTTCGGGGAGCACTCGGACGGCGATTTCCTTTAAGGAGAGAATATGAAGATTCCCGAACTGAGTAAGCGGTTGATGAGCGCGGTTGGTTTTGTGCGCGGCGGCTTTCTTGCCGATGTGGGCACCGATCACGCCTATCTGCCCGTGTATTTATATAAGCTTGGCAAGATCCGCGGCGCGGTTGCCGCCGACATCAACGAGGGCCCATTGGCGCGTGCGCGTGCCAATATCGCCGCTTATGGCGCAGGGGAGGGCATCGAAACGGTGTTGTCTGACGGTCTTGCGAAGCTGGAAGGCTACCGCCCCGACGATATTGTAATTTTCGGCATGGGCGGTGAGCTGATCATCCACATTCTGGACGCGGCAAAATGGACGAGAAGCGAGAATATACGCCTGATCCTCCAGCCTATGACCAAGCAGGAGGAGGTGCGCTCCTATCTCTTGGAAAATGGATTTTTCATCGTGGGAGAGGCACTTTCCGAGGATGACGGCAAGGTCTATCAGACCATTTGCGCCGAGTATCGACCCGAGGAAAAGGCAGAGCCCTACACACGTGCCGAGCTTCTTCTCGGACGAGAGAATATTGCGCGTGGGGGCGAGCTGTTTGCGCGGCTTTTGGCACACCGCATCGAGGTGTTTACCGTGGCCGCCGAGGGCAGACGCAAGGCGGGACGCCCCGACGCCGAGATCGATGCGCTTGTCGGGCAACTGACGGCGCTGAAAGGACAAGGAGAAAGTTATGACTGTTTCTGAGCTGTACCGTTTTTTAGAAAATAAAATACCGAGGAGCCTCAGCTGTGATTGGGACAACGACGGGCTTATGTGCTGTCCCGATCCCGACCGCGAGGTGAAAAAGGTGCTCCTCGCGCTTGATATTACCGAAGCTATCGTGAACGAGGCGCAGGAGATGGGATGCGACGTGATCCTTTCTCACCATCCTCTCATGTTTCGCCCCGTAAAGGCGTTGACCACCGAGGGCGGCGTGCCGCGCAAGCTGATCCGCCTTGTGCAAAACGGAATTTCGGCTATGTCCTTCCACACGCGACTTGACGCGGTTTGTGGCGGCGTGAACGACGTGCTGGCGGCGACTCTCGGACTCGCGGATATTTCCGCGTTTGGCCCCGAGGGTGAGCAGATGGGACGGATCGGCAACCTTGCCGCGCCCCTCTCCCTGGATGTCTTTGCCGAGCAGGTGAAGAAGACGCTCGGCGCGCCCTTCGTGCTCGTCAGCGGCGCGGGTCAGGTTTCCCGCGTGGCGGTGCTTGGCGGCGAGGGTGACGATTTCATCAGGGAGGCGGAGTCGGTAGGTGCAGACGTGCTTGTCAGCGGCAGACTTGGCTATCATCCCATGACCGACGCGCCCGAGGGTAGTATCGCCCTCATTGAGGCAGGACACTACTACACCGAGTGCCCCGTACTTTCCGCACTTGAGAAGATGGTCAAGGAAGCCGATGTCGGTATTGAAACGATCATCGCCGAGTCGGGCAATATTAAGGCTATATAAACGCAAGAAAAGCACCCCTTGGGGTGCTTTTCTTTTATCGTTATTTCTTTTCAAACTCAAATACAAGGCAATCGCCGGGGGCGAGGGTGCCGGTTTTGGTTACGGTGTCCTCTTCCGTCACGAAGCCTTCGGG
>JAZLBM010000098.1:0-9292 GCA_045613705.1 Eubacteriales bacterium
TGTAATTAGACAGTCTTTTCTTAATGTATTTACGGAATGGGAACATTTTTTAGAAGATACGACTGTATTATATGCTTTAGGCAAAAAAAGCATTCAAGGATTTACCCCAGAGAGATATATTTTTCCGATAGATATTGACCACGCTGATAAGCTAATTAAGGGAACATCATCATATCCAGATTGGTCGCAAATGGATACCGTAAAAAGGTTGGAGAAAGCATTTTTTAAAGATGGAGAGCCATTCGTTTCGGCGCTTGGTAGATTTTCTGCGACGTATAAAAATATGCAGAAAGTACGCAATGTAATCGTGCATAATTCAATAAAAAGTCGTGATGAATTTGATTCTGTTGTTAGAAATGTTTTAAGTGCCTCTTCGGTAGGAATATCTCCCTCAGAATTTTTACTTTCAAAAAGGAGGGGAGAACCTATGTTTTATAAGATATACATAACACAAATTCGCAATGCGGCAAAACTCATATCTGAATATCAAGCTTAGCATTAGGAATCTCTGCTACACGCAGAGATTCTTTTTAATTTACTTGCTATTACAGACTTTGCGCCTATTTTGCCGACTCTATCCATATGCCCCGTTACGTGATAATGAACAGTTACAGGTCGGATCCACCAAAAGCAAAGAGGTACGCCAAGGCGTACCTCTTTGCTTTTGCTTTAATGTGAAGGGAGTCGAACGGGTCGGAAGTGAATGACTGCCTAAATGGCAGTCAGAGCCGACCCTGACCGAGCCCGCAGGCGAGACCGACGACCCGAGCCTCCACCAAAGAAAGAGAGCACACCACAGTGTGCTCTCTTTATTTAATGTTCAATATGGAGTGAGTCGAACGGGGGCTTTTTATTTAATCTTGAAGCCCTAAACCGCGAAGGTCGGCAAGCGTATTATTTTCTTCTGCTCTATAGAGCTCCCATATAACTCTCAATCCCTGCAAAGCTGCGCGACCGTTTGTAAGAGGAGTTTTATCATTAAGAACACAGTCAACAAAATGTGCTATTTCATATTGTGTTTCTTTCGAGCTCGTTCCTTCTCGTTTCCAAAGCACGTCATAAGATTGTCTTGATGACTCACCGGGTCGGTGAACACCATTACCGTTATATATTCTCACTTCTCCCGAAGCATGTTCGTATTCAAGCATTCCCTTTTCGGTCTGAATTTGAAAATCGTATCCGAGTCTGGTTCCTCTTGCTCCCCACGTAGCACCGTGATAACCAACGACTCCATTTTTAAACTTTATGACCAGCGCACTCGTACCCTCACGAAGCATCCAAGGCGTACCATTTCTTGTTCCCATATGTGCTCCGCTTATAGGTTCACCCAAGAACCATAGCATAAGGTCTACATAATGACATCCGTGACTGAAAAGCTGACCGCCACCAATACGGTTTGTTATAAGCCATTTTTGTCCACGATATTGATCGTATTTAAGAGTTACGCCCGTAAGCTGCTCTGTCCATATGGACATTTGAATGATTTCTCCGAATTCTCCCGAATCTACAAGCTCCTTAAGCTTTCTTATACCCGGCCAGAAACGGACAGGATAAGCGCACATCAGCTTCAAATTGCGTTCCTCACAGGCTTCAATAAGTATCTCGCACTCCCGCTCGGTATTGCAGAGAGGCTTTTCCATAAGTATATGCTTATTATGCATAGCAAAAAACATACCGCACTCAAAATGAAGGTCGTGAGGAAGAGCTATCATTACCGCGTCTATCATATCAACCATATCACAGTATTCGGTAAAGATCTTAGGTGTGCCTCCCAGTGCATCGGCAACCGCTTTCGCATTTTCTTCAACAATATCACAAACCGCTACGATCTCAACATTTTCAACTTGAAGCACTCCCTTGACATGTGTACCCATCATGGCGCCACAACCAACAAGACCAAGCCTTAATTTTTTCATAATAAATCCTTTCTTGACTTTTGCAAATCAATATGATAAAATATTCGTAGCAAGCTACTGAATTTATTTTATCACACAATACAAGATCAGTCTTTAGACAATACGTCAATAAGTTTGCACTAAAAGGTTAAAACTACGCGGAAAGGCAGAAAAGAATATGCCATATGCAAGCACGAATATTCCTGATATACTATCTATAAAAGGTATATTTACCGTTCATTCCCCTTCCCTGTCCTTTTCTATGGTCGACCGCGGTGAAGCTCACGAATTTCCCGAAATTTTCTTTCTTGATCGAGGAAAGCATTCACTTATCGTTGAGGGACAAAATTACACGCTTTCAAGCGGACAAATGGTGATATACGCGCCTAATTCTCATCACCGCTCCGCCTCTCCCTCCGATGCAGTTGCATCTATTATCAGCTTCGACGTTGAATCAAGAGATCTTTGTAAATTGTATAATCGTGTTATAACACTGACAACCAAGCAAGAAAAAAACTTCAAGGCAATATTCGAGCTTGCCGCCCCCTGCTTTATTAAACGTCCACCCAATGACGTTGAGAGAGGAGCAAAGCTCTGCGACGGAGTTGATGAATACACTCTTCAGCGCATTAAGCTAAGTCTTGAAGCATTCTTAACAGATCTTCTTGCTTTCAGACAAGAATCTGAAATCCACAGTTCAAAAAACGAAAAATGGAATGAGGAGTATGCTCTTGCTTTAGATTTTTTAAGGCGGAATATTGACAAATCACTGACTCTTGAAGATGTGGCACGAGAATGCAAGATGAGCGTTTCAAAATTAAAGCTAATGTTCCGATGGAACTACGGTGGTGGACCTCTTTCTTGTTTTCTCGAAATAAAAATAGACGAAGCAAAAAAACTTATCCAAAATGGAAAGATGAATTTCTCTGAAATTGCAAGCGCTCTTGGATTTAATTCACTTCACTATTTTTCAAGAGCATTTAAAAAAATCACCGGCATATCTCCGTCGGTGTATAAGAATAGTATTAAAAAATAACGGGATGACAAAGTCATCCCGTTTCTTTAATCATATTTATTCACTCTCACGAAAAGTGACTTAAACGCCTTATAGTTAAAAGGAAACAAGGAATACAGATAGCTTTTTTTGGTCTCGAATATGGAGGGAGCCGAACGGGCCACAAGGTATGATCGACGACCCAAGCCGCAGATCGCATTTACGCCCTTTCCCATTGACATTTCCCCTATACCGTGGTACAATGATTCTGTTACCCAAACATTTACAACTTTTGGAGGCACATATGAGCAACGTAAATCCCGAAAGCCAATTCGTGACCAAGGATCTTGCCGCGTACGCGGGCACGGTCGTTGAAGAATACACCTTCTGTCAGATGGAAAACTACCACGGACAGATGCAGGACTACAAGCTGGACGTGATCACCTCGCCCGAGGCGGCATCCGCGCCCCGTCCCGTCGTGATCTTTGCCCACGGCGGCGGCTTCGTTCGGCCTAACGACAAGCGCCAGGGCTACATTCCCGTTTTCGCCAAGGCGCTGACCAAGGAAGGCTACGCGGTAGTCTCCCCCGACTATCCCGTGTTTGACAACCAAGCGCACCGCGCCACGTGGAACGAGACCCAAGGTGCCGACCGCGCCGCAGAGGCACTCTATATCGCTTATCAGTACGTAAAGGAAAATGCCGAGAAATTCAATTTCGACGCCGAGCGCATCGCCGTTATGGGCGGAAGCGCGGGCGGTATGGCTTGCTTCTATCTCTTGGAGCACTACAACGTGGACGTGAAGATGTTCGGCAACTGCTGGGGTCCCCCTCGCTATCAGCCCATCGACGTGTCCTCCTTCCCCCCTACCCTCTCCATCCACGGCACCGCCGACCTCACCGTCCCCTACGAGCTGGAGCTTCCCATTCAGGACGATTTCGCCCGATTCGGCATTCCCCACCAGCTGGTTTCGATTGAAGGCGCGGGACACACGCCCATGAAGCACTTCCAGACCTACATCCCCACCGTCATCGAGTGGCTGGACAGATACATGAAGCAATAACACAAAAAGAGCACCCCGATGGGTGCTCTTTTTTTATGGGTTGCGGATCACTCCGCGGTGGGAACCTCATATTCCCGATAAGGCTTTTCCTCAAGATATTGGGCAACCAACTGCTGAATACCCGTCATATCCGCATCGGATTTGAAGATCTCAAGGAAGTTGGAGGGCCAGGAGGAGGAATAATAGCTTGCCTTATACGCATCCATATCGTACTCGGGACGGATGGAGGCGTCGTAGCAGAATTCATACGGCTGATATACGGGAGATTCACCCGTGATCGCACAGTATGCAAACAGAGACGTAATGTATCCCGAAAGAGGACCGGGATGGTACTTATCCTTTACGATAAAGCTGTTTACGGTGTACTCATACGTGGCACCGGGCACCTCTACGCCATTGAACATAATGTCCATAACCATGCTACCCCAGTCGGCCACGATGAAGCCCATATCCTCAAGGGTCTTATAGTTGGCAATGACCTCGTGCTGAACGTGTCCATTGGAGGAATGA
This sequence comes from Eubacteriales bacterium, assembly GCA_045613705.1. GTDB lineage: Bacteria > Bacillota > Clostridia > Oscillospirales > CAG-272 > RGIG8775. The sequence continues at coordinate 4,463 of JAZLBM010000098.1, forward strand.
CCGTGCGCCAGAAGGTTGCCGAGATAAACGAACTTGACTGCGGGGTTGTACTGTCTGAAGAAATCCACGTAGAAGGCAACGTCATCCATGAAGGAAGCCTCCGATTCCGGGCCGCTTCCCGCGCTGAGGATCACGTAATCAAACTCTCTGTCAAGAAGATAATCCAGGTGGGTACGACCCTTACAGGTTGCAATGGAGCAAGGATCCTCGCGCATATCGGAGAACTTATGTCCGCCGTGGGTCCAGTTGGTGATCTCCACCTCGTAGCCGTTTTCAAGGAAAAGCTGATAAAGGTAACCCTTATCATAGGATCTGGCTGCCTGAGCGGTAACGGAAGCCGCATCCTTCTTGAACACCGCGCCGCCGTAGTAAACACCGGAGTTACCGATGACGAGGATCTTCTTGCCGTTCATATCCACCTTGCCCGCATCCTGCGCGTAGCTATGGGTCTTGCTCTCGGCATCGTGGGTCACGGTGATCTTTCGCTCGGCACCGTACTGTCTCTCGCCGTCGATCGTTACGAAGGGCTTGACGGAAAGGTATACGTTCGCATCCGCAGGATACTGGGTGCGATCAATGTTCTCCACGATAATTGCGGTGAGATAACGGTAGCCAAGCTCGGCCGCCGTAACCGTCTTGCCATCGGCAAGAATGGAGGAGAAGACTACGTTTGTTTCCTCAACAACGGGGCCGCCTGCAGTATCGTCGGAATGAAGGGTGATCACGAAGCCGACGGAATCGTAATAGAGGGTATCCAAGCCCGCAAGAATGCGGATGGAGGTATCGCTCGTGACGCCTACCTGGAAACCGGCAAAATTAAGATTGGGTGCCGTCACCTCATGGGAACCGACTTCCGACATTCCCTCTGCGAGCACCGCCGTCACCGCCTTGCAGGACGCGTCGGTGAAGGCCTTGTCAACAACGGGAATATTGATGGCAAGAGCATTTCCGCACGTAGGAATGCCACCGTTTACATAGTAGCGGACAGTTCCCTTCGCGTCGTTATAAACGACGGCAATCTCGGTACCTTCCGCAAGCAGAATGGCAGAGCCCTCTCCGTCAAGGAGTGCGGCATACGTGCCGTCGATATTCTTCACAAACAGCGCACCGTTCTTATCCGCGAACAAAACGTCCGCCGTGGGGAAGCCGTCTGCATCCATAAGGGCAAGCGAGATAACAGGGGCATAGCCGTCTGCGGGGAGTGTCACAGCATCTGCTTTGAATTCAAACACCGTCTCACCGTCATTCTTGAACTCGGTAAAGAACACCACTTCTCTGCTGTACTTTTCCGCGTACGCCGCGGCGGTAGAGCCGGGATAGCAGTAGATCACCGTACCCGTGGGGATGGCCTCGGCGTTATCGGGGATAAGCGTTAGATGGGACAGGAAAACAAGCTTTTCAAGCTTCGTACAGTCCTTGAAGGAGCCGGTAGTGTTTCCGATACGAATAAGACCTCGAGGAAGGACAACGCAGGTAAGACTCTTACAACCTGCAAAGTCCGCGTTATACATACTGGTAAGACCGTCGCCCAGATCGAGCTCCGCAAGAGCCGAGCAACCGTTGAAGGCGTTGGATCCAAAGGAATTGAAGCAATCGGGAAGCTTCAGAGAAAGCAGCGCTTTACAGCCCTGGAACGCGTACTGTCCAATGCTCGTAAGGCTTTGGCTGACGGCAATTTCGGTCAGCTTGCTACAGCCGCTGAAGGCAAATCCGTCAATGGTGGTAACCGAGTCTGCCATTGTAACCTTGGTTACGGCCGAGCCCGCGAAAGCACGCGTACCGATAACGGCAACGCCATTCTCAATGACGATCTCCTTGATCTGTGAATTGTACTGATACCAGGGCGTGAGCTTCTCATTCTCTTCTCCCGCCTTGGTATAATCATACATTTCGCCTGTTCCGGAGATGGTGAGCACACCGCCTGCGGTCAGACCCCAGGTCATAGTATCGCCGCAAATGCCACTGTCAAGCAGGGGCTCGGGAAGCACCTCAAAGGTGCGATCGTAGGTCGTGGCGTATTCCTGTGCGGTAGAGCCCTCGTATCCGTAGATCTTGGCACCGGAGGGGATCGCATCCGCGCCGCCGATGATCACGGTGGTAGCCGACAGGAAGGACACCTTCTCGAGTGCCGTACAGCCACCAAACGCGCCGCGCCCTGAACCCAACTTTTCAAGGGACGCGGGAAGCTTTACCTCCACAAGAGAGGTGCAATTCAAGAAGAAGTCATTTCCAAGGTTGGTTACACCGTTCTCAATGGTAAGATTCTTCAGCGCGTAGCAATTCTGGAAGGAACCTGTTCCTACCGTAGTAACCTTGCCGGGAATCACTACGTTGTCCAGCAAATTATTGTTTACGAAAGCAAAGCCACCAATGGAGGTAACGTTTTTACTGATGTAAACGGATGTCATCTTCTTGCATCCACGGAAGGAATACGCAGAGATTTTGGTAACCGAATCGGTCATGGTTGCTTCCTTCAAGGCTTTGCATCCGTTGAAGGCATACGATCCGACGGAGGTCACGCCATCCTCGATCACTACCTTAACGATATTCTCGCGGTGCTCGTACCAGGGAGCATTGTTAGCGGGGCTCGCCGTTTCCACCGCATAATCGTACATATTACCCGTGCCGCTGATGGTCAGAAGACCGCTTGCGGTAAGACCCCAGGTAAGGTTGTCGCCGCAAACACCCGTATACTTGTCGAGCTCGGGAAGATTGACAAACTTATGTCCGTGCGCTGCGGCATAGGTATATGCAGTAGAACCAAAATAGCCGTGTATCTCGGCCGTCGTGGGGAAATACTGAGGGTCGCTTCCGGGGATTACGGTAGCTGCAGAAAGGAAGGTTACCTTTTTGAGCGAGGTACATCCCTTGAAAATAGTTCTGGCGTTGGATGAACCGCCCAATCGTTCCATAGAGGCGGGAATAACTACCTCTTCCAGCGCCTTACAGCCCAATAAGAAGTCATTGCCCACCATCTTTACGCCTTCCTCAAAAACAAAGTTTTTCAAGGACGTGCAATTCAGGAACACGCCTGTATAAGCGGAGTTAAACGCGCCGGGGATCACGATATTATCAAGCAAATCGCAACCGCTGAACACGTAGTTGTACATCGTCGTCAGATTTTTGCTGAACGTGACGGAAGTAAGACTATCACATCCGCTGAATGCTTTTTCGCCGATCGCGGTAACCGTATCCGCCATCGTAACCGTTTCTACGGTAGTAGCGGAGAACGAAAGCTTACCGATCTTGGTGACGCCGCTTGCGACGGATACCGTCTTGATATCGTTTTTATACGCATTCCAAGGAGTATCGGTCACGGCACCGTAGTCATCCATCGCTCCGCTTCCCGATACGGTCAGCGCGCCGGTAGCCGTATCAAAGCTCCACGTAACGCCCGTTCCGCAGGTTCCCTCAATCGTTTCCGCAGAAGCGGGAAGGACGAGAAGGAGTGTCAATAAAGCAAAGCAAAAAATTGTTAAGAGCAAGTGCTTTTTCATAGAAAATCTCCCTTTGTACAGATTTTTATTTATCGTATTGATTTTATCACAAATCTATGTTATAATCAAATATAAATATTTTTATATCATCATAAACAAGCAATTATGGAGGTGCCCGTGGAACTTGCCGAACGCTACGCCTATCGTGTTTATACTGCAAAAAGCTTTACTGCCGCGGCGAAGGAACTGTATATTTCTCAGCCCGCACTGAGTGCGATGATCACCAAGCTGGAGAAATCGCTCGGATTTCGCATTTTTGACAGAAGCTCCTCTCCCCTGTCCTTAACCCCTGCAGGGCGTGTTTACATTGAATATCTTCAGAACATAATCGCCGAGGAAGGCAGTATGCGGCAGCGCATCCGCCAATTGTCCGAAAGCGAAAGCGAATCTCTCTCCGTGAGCATCTTCTCGCAAACGGCTTACTATATGTTCCCCGCCCTCTGCTCGGATTTTTCCATTCGGTATCCCAACGTTTCCATCACCGCCGACATTGGAAACAACAGCACGATCGATCTTTTGATTGAAAAGCTTCGATCAAACGCTCTTGATATCATTCTCACCGACCATATGGTGGAAAGGGACTTTCTTTCCATTCCCATTTATCGAGAGCAGCTGCTGATTGCCGTCAAGAAAAATTTATGCGCCGATCCGTCCGTTTTGAAATTTGCTCTCACAAGAGAAGAGGCGTTAAGCGGCTCTTACGATAAACACAAGGAGTTAACGAGCCTCTCCCTTTTGGGCGACATTCCCTTCCTTTCCTTTGACGAGCAGACTACAACGGCACAGATCCTGTCATCCTTTTCCCATAACGAGTGGAACCCGTCGCGCTACCATATTAAAAATTCGCGAAATCTGATGATGCATTACTACATGATGCGAGAAGGCCTTGGCGCCACTATTGTTGATGCCTCTCACTTGACCCGCGCCACCTTTAACGACCCCGACATTGTTTATTTCGTTCCAAGTCATCCCTCCGCATACCGTCCTTTGTACGGCATTATCCAGGAATCCAGACAAAACGATCCCATGCTTATGGCATTTATTAACCAGGCAAAGACACTTTTGAATAAGCAAAGCTCGGCCCTTAAGCAAAACGACCTGCCGGAGTAAGCTCCTCCTGCCTCCCCCTATGAATTTTTTCAAAAAAGTTCTTGACAATTGGCAACGAATATGATACAATACGCTCGTGACCAATTTGGGGGTATAGCTCAGTTGGGAGAGCGCTTGAATGGCATTCAAGAGGTCAGGGGTTCGACTCCCCTTATCTCCACCAAATAGAAAAAGGAGACCGATGGTGTGCTTTTTCTATTTGGTGGAGGTTTAATATGGGGGG
>JAZLBM010000099.1:0-10005 GCA_045613705.1 Eubacteriales bacterium
TCAAATAAAACCGCTTTGATGTTCATAATGCCTCACTTTTGTGCTTCGTTCCTCTTATTGTACCGCAAAATCGGCGTGTTGTCAAGGATAGAAAAAGCAGATGCGAAATCTCCTCCGCATCTGCTGAAAATTACTTTTTCATGCCGCCCTCGTCGTAGATACGGCAAATGAGCTTGTGGGTCTTGAGAGCCTCCTCGCCGTCGATCTCAAGAGGCTCAAGATCAAGGCAGGCACGATAGAAGTTGGATAGCTGACGCACGTGCCAGTTGCCCCAATAATCCTTTCCCTTGAAGGACTGGGGCGCCTTCTTGACCTCCTCAACGGTGCCGTCCTTGTATTGGATCAGCGCCTCGTTGTAGCCAAAGACCACCTTGCCGCGCTCACAGTTGAGACGAATCTCAATTGGCTCGTCGCAGGAGTAATTGTTCATGCACCAGAAGCCGTAGGTAGTGCCGTTTTTGAAGGTGATAAAGCCCTCGGCGCTGTCCTCAACGTCCACAATCTTGTGGCGTCGGTTTGCCATATTGCAGGACACGCTTTCCACCTCGTCATCAATAATCCAACGCACAAGGTCGATGGAGTGGATGGCCTGATCGATGACCACGCCGCCGCCCTCCTTGTCCCAGGTGCCCTTCCAGTCGTTCTGCGAATAATAGGTGTCAGAGCGAGACCAGGTGAGGGTAGAGCGGGCGGAGAGAATGCGACCAAGCTTGCCGCTCTGTACCGCTTTCTTGACAAGCTGTGCCGAGTCGTTGTAGCGGCATTGAGAGATGACGCCGAACTTTCTGCCCGTTTCGCGGGAAACTGCAATGGCGCGCTCCGCGCTTGCCACGTCCACGTCCATAGGCTTTTCGGTGATGACGTCAAGACCCTGCTCCATGGCGTAGATGGCTACCTCGGAGTGGAGGTAATGGGGCAGACAGATCTGCACCGCGTCAAGCTTCTCGTGGGCGATCATCTCCTTGTAATCGGTATATGCCACGATTCCGTATTTTTCGGCCTTTTCCTCAGCGCGCTCGGGCTTTACGTCGGCGCAGGCGACGAGAAGCGCCTCTTCCAGATCTACCGCGGCTTCAAAATGCATCACCGAGATGCGTCCGCATCCGATAATGCCGATTCGTAATTGCTTCATTGTTGCGTCCTTTCTGTGGGCGAAAATGTGTGAAAATCGATATCGCGCCACAAAACAAAGGTATTGTACCACATTTTTCCCCGTTTGGCAATACCTTCCGCAAATTTAAGTCCGCAATCGCCCCCTTGACTTTGCGTTGGGCGCGGGAAAGAGTTGCGGGCACATATACAGCCACTTCTTAAAAGGCTCAGACAGAACGGCAGCAGAAAAGATTGAAGAGTTGTTCGATTAACATAAAAGTGCCGTCACTCGGCTACGGTTGAGTGGCGGCATAATTTTACCAAAAACAAGAAAAAATCAGAAAAGCGCTTGACAAAGTGATAATTTTATGTTATCATATTGTTGCCGATTAGATAATTTGCAGAATGAAAGGAAAAGAGGAACATGACACACATCGGAGATAGGTTATCACAATTATTAAGAGAAAGCGGCTACACACAAAAAGAATTTGCGCTGATGTGCGGAGTTACCGAAGCAGCAATGTGCAGATACTTAAAAAACGAAAGAGAGCCCAAGATTGAGGTCGTTGCAAACATGGCAACAGCACTCAATACTACTGTAGAATATCTGATCACAGGCAAGGAAGATGAAACCGGCTTCGACGATCTTTATCGTCTTGTGGCAAGAAGTACGATTTCTATGTCCGACGAAGAAAAGCTGAGACTCATTAAGTTGTTGATGGAGAAATAATGTTCGAGCAAGATTATCTGAATCACGTATCGTTACCCGCAAAATTATATGATAAGATAGAAAGCGACGTTGCGGATTTGTTCATGGATTTGAACATAAGGGAATATCCGATCGATCCAATGCAAATTGCGCTTGATCTTGGATATGATCTTGTTCCGTTTACACAAATGCCGAAGGAAGTCAAGCGCGAGCTGATATTCAAAGACATTGACGGTATTAGTCATTATGATCCGAAGCGCAAAAAGTTCGTTATATACTATCGCCCCAACGGGATGAAGGAGCGCCTGCGCTTCACTATCGGACATGAGATCGGGCATATCCGCATGAAGCATAGACACGAAAGTGAGCTCGCAAGACGCATCGCAGATTATTATGCAGCGTACCTGTTAGCACCAACTCCGTGGATTGCCCACGTAGGGTGCGAGGATTATACCGATGTTGCCCGTACATTTTTCTTGTCGGATCCATGCGCAATGATCTGCTTTGAAAGATATGAGCGTTGGAGCAGGATACCGATTACAAAAGACTATGAAAAGTCATTAACTTGGCTTGTATCATAAATTGAAATGGAAAGCTGGTGGTGTAATTTGTTTGCAATAAAACAAAAGACACACGAATAAGCTGCGCTAACAGCAAATCGTGCGTCTTCCGCAGAAATATGTTGTAATATTCCTGAGTGGCATTAGGCATTATAGCATATTTCTGCCCTTTTGTCAACCCATTTAGGCCAAATTCATGCCTGCCTAAATAATGGGATTCCGCTAAAGGCAAGCGGAGAAAGGTCAGAATTATGACTGGAAAAGCTATGAGGGACAACCCTCTTTTTATGCGAAATTCTTTCGCGACGACCGGCAAGTGGGGGATCCCGCTTGTCAAAAAGCAGGAGCTAGCTACCGAAAATATTATGCTGGTAGCATGCTCTGATACAAGAGCAAACGATAACGAAACAAACAAGAAAAAAGGCGTACATTTTTTTGTTGATGACTATCGTTTTTCGGGGATATATAACAATCCCGATCGAACATTGGAGCGCTATTCTCAATATGCGTTCTTGCTCACACCGGACTTTTCGACATATAGCGACATGGATTTGTGGCGCCAGCTTGAAAGTGTTGCAAAAAATCGTTGGGTTGGAGCATATTGGCAAAGCAAGGGGCTGACCGTTATACCAACAGTAAGTTGGGGACTTGCGCAGAGCTTCGAATTTTGTTTTGATGGTGTAGAACAAAATTCAATCGTTGCAATTGGAATGATCGGTTGCAAGCAAAACAAACTTCATTTTTTGCGCGGATATAACGCAATGCTTGAAAGAATTGCGCCTTCTCAAATTATTTGCTTTGGCACACCTTTCGAAAAAATGGAAGGAAATATAATTTCTGTCGATTATATGGAATCCAGAAAGGTGGTGCGTTGATATGGGTGGTCGCGGCACTTTTGCAAGCGGAAATTCTGTTCCATATGCTTATGAAACAATAGGAAAAATTGGAGGGGTAAAAGTGCTTCAGCCGATAGATTCCTCCAAGTCTTTCAAGTTGCCAGAGGAGGCTCATTCCTCTAATAGTTACATTGTGTTAGATAAAACCGGTGTCTTCAGGCAATATAGGGAATACAATGCGCAACATCTTCCAACATTCGAAATTGGATATCATTTTGAACAAGGGTTGTCAAAACACGGTGAGGCGGTTTTTCATTATCATGAATACTCTTCTCCCGGTGTTGAACATCGGGGAAAAGCGCAGCCAATAACCCCCGAAATATACGAGAAATACAAAAAGTATTTCAAAGGAGTATAACGATGCAAGGAAAAAAATTAAATGAATTTATTGATTCACTATATTTTAATCCCGAAATGGAATTCGCTTTTTCCAATAAGCGTTTTCTGATTTCAGGATATTACGAAAATAATGAATACACACTTCGAATCGATTCAATAGAAGCAGACAGCGTCAATGTTTTCTTTGTCAAATGTAAAAACGCACAAGATTGCGTCAATGAATTTGAAAAAGCTAAACTGTTTGATGGTCGCACGATTTATGAGGAGCACGATAAAATCACCGTATTGTATGGTTGATAGAGGTTCCTGTGATGACAAAAACAGAATTTAACGAATTGTACGATAGCTTATGCTATGGACATGATGCTGAGTTGTTTATAAACGGAAATAGAGTGTTTGTTGAGTGGAATGGTGAAAAATAGAACTTTTCCACATTATTGATGATATGGGAAATAAGCTATGCGAGCTTTCCGGCAGCACCAAACTTGATACGGTAAAAATACTGTTTCAAACTTCTATTTTTGAGAAAACACTCAATAACAGTTATAACGAAATTATTATATTGGACATTGAGTAATAGGATTTGAGTTAAGTTGCAAAAACAATCCACGCGACAAACACAAAAGCCGACAGCTTACACCGTCGGCTTTTTGGCACTCCCAGCGAGAATCGAACTCACAACTAACCCTTAGGAGGGGCTTATTATATCCATTTAACTATGGGAGCGTGTCGGCGTGTGCCGACGGGTATTGTAACATATTTTGCGGCGGAAATCAAGAGGTTTTCCGATTCCCGTCGAGTTGGTCAAAAGGTAAACTTATCGCTCTCCTCAAGGTCAAGGAGGTCAACCATGGCAAGCAGGTTGGCGTAGCCTTCCTCTTGCTCGCATACCTTGTGGGAGTCGCTTCCCACGTAGAACTTGCATCCGCAGGCCTTTGCGATCTTATAGGGACGGAGAACGCGGGGCAGATCTGCCTCGGAATAGCCGTCGGCGGGGAAGTTCAGCTCGATGCCCACGCCCAACTTTGCGGCCTTGGTGAAGAGGCGGGTGAATTCCTCGTCGGAGATCATATCCAGCACCGTCAGATGATCCTCGCGGGTGGCGTTTGCCAAAAGACTGCAGGTAAGGTGCGCGATTCCCACCTTGTGGAAGGGGAGATCCATGCTAAGCACCTTATCAAACCGCTTGACGTACGCCTCGGCGCGCTCTTCAAGCGTCACGTCCGCGTCAATGGTAAAGCCCTTCATATGCAGATGCGTGGTGGGGATGATGATAAAGCCGAAGCGATCGTAATGCTCGGGGGCAAGACCTACCGTGAGGAACTTATCCATATCCGTCTCGCAGCCGAACACGAACTCCACGTCGGGGTCGGTGGGCAAGGGAAGTGCCTCACACACGTGGGCGTAATTCTGCTTTTGATACCAACCCGAGGCTCCGGGCACCGTCTCGTCCCAGAAGTGGTCGGTCAGACAGATCTTCTTGAGACCGTGCTCCTTGGCGTATTGCAAAATGCGAGCGGGGGTATGCTCGTCGTCGTGGGAGCAAAGGGAGAGATAAGAATGAATATGATAGTCGTGATCAACGATAAATTTCATAGCACGTACCTCGCTGGAATATATTGATCCTATTGTATCACAGCGGCGCGGGGAATGCAAGACGAAAGAGGAAAATAATATGACAAAAAAAAGAAAGATATGGATCGGCGTTCTTTGCCTTGTGACCCTCCTTTGGACGGTCTTTATCTTCAGCCGCTCTATGCAGACGGGTTGGGAGTCATCGGCGGCAAGCGGTCGACTGACGGCGTTTTTGCGTGCGCTCGGTATATATCTCTCGGAGCACCTTGTGAGAAAGCTTGCGCATTTTGCGGAGTACGCGATTCTGGCGCTCCCCGCGACGGGGGCACTCCTTATGACAGGCCGCCGATGGCTGCCGCCGTTTGCGTGGGTCTACGCGATCCTCGTGGCTTCTGTCGACGAGTTTGTGGTTCAGGCTATGACGGAGGGCAGAGGGCCACAGCTCTCCGACGTGCTGATCGACGGCGCGGGCGCGCTTGCGGGACTCTTGTTTACGGTGGCGTTGGTGTGGCTCCTGCGATGGATCCGCGTCCGCAAGCATCAGTGAAGCCCCTGCTTTTTCTCCCGGATCTTCCAGCTGATAAAGCCGTAGATATCGTTGAGCAAAAAGGCAAGGAAGCAGGCTACCATGGGCAGGGAGGAGCTGTCCTTGGCGGAGGCTAAGAACCAAAGCCAAATGAGCACCACGTCGTTGGCACCGTAGGCGATGGCGTAGTAGGAGTTGCGGAGCATCATAAGCGTTGCCGCAAGGAAGCTTGTGGTCACCGAGAGGGTGCTGACAAGAAGATGGGCGGTGCCGAGAGCACCGAGAATGAAATAAAAGAGAACCGTCACCAGAAGGGTGGCGAGGGCGAGGAGAAGGATGTCGCGCGTCGAGAGGCGGCGGATCTTCACCTCGTTCTTTTCTTTTCCGTAAGGGTTTTTCAGCCAGGTCACCACCGACGCGGCGGCGATGGGCGCCGACATACCCAGGTAGGTGATGATCTCGCCGTAATAGCGGAAGCGAAAGGCGGTGACGGAGTATAAAAGGGCAAAGATCACGCAAAGGATCTGCCCGAATACGTCGCCCCGCGCCACGAAAATGAGGGCGGTGACGCCGATGAGGGTGGCGATGAGCGTGATGGGGTCGAAATCGCCTGCGATAACGTTGGAAGAGAGGACGGTGGCAAGAGAGATCATCCATATGATCCATTCCCGCTTTTTGAGTCCTCGAAAGGGATTGTGAAGCATAATTCCTCCGAAAAAAGAAGCGCCCGAGGGCGGATGAGGCAAGTATAGCATAAAAAGAAAAAATTGGCAAGAAAAAACCGAATATAAATTCAAAAAGTCTGTTAAAAAACTAACACATAGGGAATAAAAACTAAAAAAAATTATCTTTTTTCGCAAATTCTATATGAAAGTGCTGATTTTTTCTATTGAAAATGTGAGGCTTGTATGATATAATAAAAAGGATGTTTTTGTTCCGCAGGAAAGGGGCGATTTTCCGTGAGCAATAAGTTCTTTGGCTTTGTGTATGCAATCAACTATATTTCGCAAACGGCGTGGTCCTTCGTGTTTCCCGCAGGGCTGATCATCGGTCTCGGTCTTCTTCTTCGATGGAAGCTTGAAATGGGGCAATGGGTCGTGATCGTAGCCGTGATCCTCGGCGTACTGTCCGGCGTCTACAATATGTTCCTTCATATAATCCGTATGGCGGATTATTCAACGGGCGAATTCAACAAGAAAAAATAAAACGGTGCAAATATGAACAATAACAAAAATCCCGTCATTCGCGCAACGCTGTGGCTTTCGATCGGTATGGTGATATGCCTTGCCGTGATGCTCGGCGTTTATTGGCTGATCGGTAAGCTTGCGCTTCTGATCCTGATCAGCGGTGCCGTGGGAACGGCGGTTGCCATCGGCAACTTCTTCTTTATGGCAGTCGGTCTCTCAAGCATCCCCGAGGGAACCGACGCGATGCAGATCAAGCTTCGCGCACAGGGCAGCTTTATGATCCGTGCGCTTGCGGTGTTGGCGATCCTTGTGGTGGCCATCAAGGTGTTCGGATGCGATGCCATCGCAACACTCATCCCACTTCTTTTCACAAGACCTATTTTTATGGTAGAACAATTTATCCTGAAGGCAAAGGAGGACAAGCATGCAAATTCAAATTAACGGACCTCGGATATATTTTGAGATTCCGATAGGTAACTGGACCAAGATCCCCATTACCGACACGGTCATCTCCTCCTTTGTGGTGATGGTTACTCTGTGTATTCTCTGTATCGTTCTCGGTCGCAATCTTACCAAGCGCCCCAGCGGTCGCCAGGTGCTTGTGGAAAAGGTAGTCGATATGCTTTACGGTATGGTTTCGGATACTATGGGCAAGCATAATATGAAGTTTGCTCCTTACATCGGCGCGCTCTTTATGTCGTCCATCTTTGGTACGCTGATCAGCACCACGGGCGTGTTCCGCTCCGCTACGGCGGATCTGAGCACCACGGCAACGTGGGCGATCATGACCACCGTCATCGTCTGGGCAAGCGGTATCCGCGAGAACGGATTCTTCGGTTGGCTCAAGGGCTTTACCGAGCCGGTCGTGGTTATGACCCCTATGAACATTATCAGTGAGCTCGCAAGCCCCGTTTCCATGGCCTTCCGTCATTTCGGAAACGTTGTCGGCGGATCGGTTCTCACAACGCTGATCTACCTTGCGCTGGCAGGTGTCAGCAGTATGGTATTGGGCTGGATACCCAATACGTTCATCGCATCCATACCCATCTTCCAGGTGGGCATTCCCGCTGTTCTTTCTCTCTACTTCGACTTCTTCTCCGGAGCGATCCAGGCACTGGTATTCTGTATGCTTTCCATGGTATACATCGGTGCTGCCAATCCGCCTCACGGTGAGAGCGAAGGGGAGCAAGCAAAATAAATTTGTAAAATAAAAAATATTTTTAATTTTGGAGGAAAACAAAATGGAATTCAGTCTCGAAGCAGCAAAAATGATTGGTGCAGGTCTTTGTATGGGTCTTGGTGCAATCGGTCCCGCAATCGGAGAAGGAACCGCAGTAGCACACGCCCTTGACGGTATGGCAAGACAGCCCGAGGCAGCAGGTCTCCTTCGTACCAACATGCTTCTCGGATGTGCCGTTACCGAGTCCACCGGTATCTACTCTCTGGTTATCGCACTTCTGATCCTGTTCCTGTAAGAGGGGTTTTTCTACTATGACATTGTTGGGTTTATATCGTGCGGTAAGTCACGTTTCCCCGATGCTTGCGGCCGAGCCACAGTACAAAAACTTGATCAGCATCGACGTATGGACCATGATCTTCACGTTTTGCAACCTGATGATCGTCTTCTTCGTTGCGAGAAAGTATTTGTTTGGCCCTGTCAAGAAGATGATCGACAGTCGCCAGAAGGAAGTGGACGATATGTACGATAATGCTGAGAAGTCGGTGGAAGACGGAAACCGCTTCAAGGCTGAGTACGAGGAAAAGCTGAAGAAGGCCTCCGAGGAGAGCGAAGCCATTATGCGTGAGACGGTGCGCAATGCCCATCTGCGCGAAGAGGCGATCATCCGCGAGGCTCGCGACGAAGCGTCGGCGATCCTCAAGCGTGCGGACGAGCAGATCGAAATGGAAAGACGTCAGGCGGTAAACGATATCAAGAATGACGTTTCGGATATGGCGGTGGATATCGCCGGTGCGGTACTTGGGCGTGACATCAAGCCCGAGGAGCATGCCGAGCTGATCGATTCGTTTATTGACCGCTTCGGTGAGAACAATGATTAACGCATACGAATACGGTAAGGCTTTGTTTTCCTTGGCAGAAGAGGACGGAATCGCCGACGAGGTGTTTTCCGAGCTTGAGGCTATCGTAGGTGTTTTGGCGGATAACCCCGATTACAAGACGCTTCTCGATACCCCCGCTATCCCTTCGGGAGAAAAGCCGAATCTCATTGACGAGGCATTTGCCTCGGCGCATCCCTACGTACGGGATTTTCTCAAGATCTTAAGCGAACGCCGCGCCATCGGTGCGCTTGGCGAATGCTTCCACGTCTACGGTGCCTGCCTTGACGAGAGCCGCGGTATCCTTCGCGCGACGGCAAAGACCGCCGTGCCTATGACCGAGGCGCAGATCGAGAAGCTGGCAGCCAAGATCTCTGCCATCACGGGCAAGACGGCGATCCTCACCAACGTGTGCGATCCCTCCGTGATCGGCGGTGTTTCCCTGATGCTGGACGGCACTCGCTTTGACGGCAGCATTCAGGCTCGTCTTGAGAACTTCCGTCAGCAGCTTTCCGCGCTGACCCTCTGATACGAGGAAGACATATTGAACATCCGAAGACCTCTTCGGATCGAAAGGAATTTGTTACAATGCAGCTTAAAATTGACGAAATAAGCAAGGTTATAAAAGAACAGATCAAGCATTATTCCGACAAGACCTTACGCGACGAGACCGGTAACGTAATTCAGGTCGGTGACGGAATTGCAAAGGTCTTCGGCCTTGATCAGTGTCGCTCCAACGAGCTTCTGAAGTTCTGCAACGGCTCTTACGGTATGGCGCTTAACTTGGAGGAAAACTACGTTTCCGCCGTTCTTCTCGGTACGGACGTAGGCATTTCCGAGGGAAGTGTGGTTACCAGAACCGGTAACGTAGTTTCGGTTCCCGTTGGTGAGGCTATGATCGGCCGCGTTGTGGACGCACTCGGTCAGCCTATTGACGGCAAGGGCCCCATTACCCATAGCGAGATCCGTCCCATCGAGCGCAAGGCGCCCGGTATTATTGAAAGAAAGTCGGTTTCCGTGCCCCTTCAGACGGGTATCAAGGCAATTGACGCTATGATCCCCATCG
>JAZLBM010000100.1:0-2081 GCA_045613705.1 Eubacteriales bacterium
TTCTTAAAGTAGTTCTGCAGGAATTTGAGGTCATCAAGATCCATCGCAAGTCCAAGAGAATCAAGAAGATCAGCCAAAGCCTTCTCGTCCATGCCGATAAAGCCCTCTACGGTGGCAACCGTGGTGGGAACGGCATACTCGATGGCAAGAGTCTCGGGCTTGTCAAGGCTTGCCTCGCGGCTCTCTACCGCGTTGATGACGTACTTTTTGATGCGGGTCACGTCCTCGTCGGTGAGGTTACCGCCAAGAGCGTATACCTTTGCGGAGCGAACCGTGGGACGGTCGCCCCGGCTCTGCAGCTGAATACACTGTGCCGCGGAGTCTGCTCTCTGGTCAAACTGACCGGGCAGAGGCTCAACGGCGAAGATCACGCCGTCAGCCGAGAGCTCCTCGGTAACGATATCAAGCTGAGGCTCGGAGAATACGGTGCCCACCGAGCGGCGGAACAGATCCTCCTCAATATTATCCACGTCATAGCGGTTGAAAAGGCGCACCGACGTGAGGTTGGTGATGCCAACTACGTTGCGAAGCTCGGCCAAAAGCGCCGCCGCCTCGTGAGCAAGCTCACCCTTTTTCTCTACGAATATTCTATATACCATATTAGTCCTCCAATGCCGCAAGGGCGCGTGCGCCGATGTCGTGGCGGTAGTATGCGTTGTCAAAGGAAATGCGATCCACAAGAGCATAAGCTCCCTTTACGGCGTTCGCAAGGTTGTCGGCTACGGCCGTTGCACCAAGCACGCGACCGCCCGCAGTAACGAGCTTTCCTTCCTTGATTGCGGCACCGGCTACGTAAACCTTATCAGCAATATCCTCGGGGATAGTCATCTCAAAGCCCTTATCGTAGGCAGAGGGATAACCCTTGGATGCCATAATGACACAGCACGCGTGACCGTCCGAGAACTTGACCTCGGTGTCCGCAAGAGTGCCGTTGGTTGTTGCCTGCATCACCGTCAGAAGGTCGCTTTCAAGAAGCGGAAGCACTACCTGGGTCTCGGGGTCACCGAAGCGGCAGTTGTACTCGATGACGCGGGGTCCCTTGGGGGTCAGCATCAGACCGAAATACAGACATCCGCGGAAGGTGCGTCCCTCGGCGTTCATCGCCGCCACGGTGGGCAGGAAGATGGTCTTCATGCACTCGTCTGCAATCTCTTTTGTGTAATAGGGGTTGGGCGCCACGGTACCCATACCGCCGGTATTGAGGCCCGTATCGTTGTCCCCTGCTCTCTTGTGGTCCATAGAGGAAACCATAGGCACAACCGTCTTTCCGTCGGTGAAGGACAGAACCGACACCTCGGGGCCCGTGAGGAATTCCTCAACCACGATGTGGTCACCGCTCTTGCCGAATACCTTGTCGCCCATCATAGAGCGAACGGCATCGTAGGCCTCCTCGCGGGTCATAGCGATGATAACGCCCTTGCCAAGCGCAAGACCGTCCGCCTTGATGACCGTGGGAATGGGCGCAGTCTCCAAGTATTTGAGGGCGGCATCCATATCGTCGAACACCTCGTAGGCGGCGGTAGGAATGCCGTATTTCTCCATCAGATCCTTGGAGAAGACCTTGCTTCCCTCAATGATGGCGGCGTTTGCGCGAGGGCCGAAGCAAGGAATGCCCTTGGCCTCAAGCGCGTCCACGCAACCCAGCACCAGCGGATCGTCGGGCGCAACTACCGCGTAGTCAATGCCCTTCTCCACGGCGAACGCCACGATGGCGTCAATATCCTTGGCACCGATGTCCACGCAAACCGCGTCGCGGGCGATACCGCCGTTGCCGGGCAGGGCGTAGATCTCGGTCACCTCTTTATTTTCCTTGAGCTTTTTGATGATGGCGTGCTCTCTGCCGCCACCACCGACAACCATTATCTTCATTCGGTCGTACTCCTTATATTCGTATGTAAATGCGAGTGCAAATTTTGATTTGTCGGTGTCTTCACGGCGAGATTTTAAAGGCTTCTCCAAGATGGAGAAGCTGTCGCGGAACGCGACTGATGAGGGTGCGAGGTCTTATCACGACCGCATTAGGCGCACACTCATCCGTCACCTTCGGTGACACCTTCCCTATCTTAGGGAAGGCTTTAAAC
>JAZLBM010000101.1:0-3519 GCA_045613705.1 Eubacteriales bacterium
TAGCCACCTTGGCTTCTTCGGCATACTTCTTGACCTGCTTGACCAGATCTTTACGGCGCTCCTCGGTCAGCTGGGGGAAAATCAGACGGATAACCTTACCGTCGTTAGAGGGGGTGATGCCTACGTCGGACGCGAGAATTGCCTTCTCGATCGCCTTCAACGTGGAAGCGTCGTAGGGGGTTACAGTCAGTGTTCTTGCGTCTGCCACACGGATATCAGCCATGGTGGAGATGGGTGTGGGAGAGCCGTAATATTCAAAGGATACGCGGGAGAGAACAGAGGGGCTTGCCTGACCTGCGCGGATAGAGCCAAGATTATACTCGTAGGCAGCGATGGCCTTCTGCATTTTTTCTTCGTGAGACTTGGTTTCGAATTTCATATCGTTGATCCTTTCAAAATGTTGTTTTATTTATGTATTTCCGTGCCGATTTTCTCGCCCAGCACAACGCGATAAATGTTCTCGGGGTCTTTGAGGCCAAATGCATAGCAGTTGATATTGTTCTCCATACAGAAGGTTGCCGCAGAAAGGTCAAGAGCCTTCAGCTCCTTATCGACGATCTCCTTGTAGGTCAAGGTATCGTATTTGACTGCGGTGGGATCCTTCTTGGGGTCGGCAGAGTAGATGCCGTCGATGTTCTTTGCCATCAGCACCACGTCTGCCTTGATCTCGGCCGCGCGAAGTGCCGCCGCCGTATCGGTAGAAAAGTAGGGAGAGCCGGTTCCGCCGCCAAAGATGACGACCTCGCCCTTCTGCAAGCACTCAATGGCGTGTCTTGCGGAAAAAGGATCGGCCACGGTATTCAGCTCAAAGGCGGTCATAACACGTGCGGGAATACCCATTCCGATAAAGGTATCCTGGAGTGCCAACGAGTTGATGGTGGTGGCAAGCATACCCATCTGATCGGCACGAACGCGGTTCATCGTTCCGCCCTGTCTGCCGCGCCAGATGTTGCCTGCGCCAACGATAACACCGATCTCGACGCCAAGATCCAGGCACCGCTTCAGTACCTCGCCGACCTTTGCTACGAAATCAAAATTGAGGATGCCGTCGCCTCCCTCGGAGAGGGCCTCTCCCGAAAGCTTCAGCAAGATTCTTTTGTATTTCGGCTGCATTGTATCCATACGATTCTCCTTGAAAAGTTGCTACGTATATATTACTACAAATTCGTCTTTTTGTAAACAGGTATTTGTAAAATTTTTTAAATTTATATATTATTAACAATACCGGGAACGCGCCGCGAAATATTTTCAAAAACCGCCGAATATACATAGAGCAACACCTGTAAGGAGAATGTTTTATGCTGAAAAAACGGTCACGTATATGGCGGCTCCCCCTCTCTTTTCTGCTTTTTTCTTTGATTCTTACGGCACTTTTGGCACTTTGCATTGGATTTTCGGGGCAATTGTCCAAAAGTGACTCGACCGCAGGCGCGTCTCCCCAAAAGCAGTTCACGGTGGTGTTGGATCCTGGACACGGCGGCGAGGACGGCGGCGCAGTCAGCAAAAGCGGAATTTTGGAGAAGGATCTGAACCTCGCCATCGCCAAACGCGTGGAAAGCCATTTGAAGAAAATGGGCGTTTCGGTGATTTGCACAAGAAACGAGGATATCCTACTTTATGACAAGAACGCCGATTACGAGGGACGAAAGAAGATGCTGGATCTTGCGGCGCGGCTGAAAATTGCCAAGGAAACGGAAAATGCCGTCTTCGTGAGCATCCACATGAATTCTTTCCCCGAGACCCAATACAGCGGTCTTCAGGTCTATTATTCGGGCAACGATCCGCGCTCGTCGACGCTTGCGAATCTCATACAAAAACGGGTTCGAGAGGAGCTTCAGCCCACAAACTCGCGCAAGACAAAGGAGGCGACCTCAAGCATTTATCTTCTGGATCGCATCACCTCGCCCGCCGTTCTTATTGAGTGCGGATTTTTGTCAAACGCCGAGGAATGCCAAAAATTGTCCACCGAAGAATATCAAGATCGGCTTGCCGAAATTCTTGCCGCGGCAATTGCCGATTATGTTGCTTCCCTCTCTTGACGAACGGTGAATTTTACAGTATAATAAAAAGGAATACAGCAAAGGAACGGAACTATGAAAGGCTTAAAAACAGTTTACATCTGTGAAAATTGCGAATATAAAAGTCCCAAGTGGCTGGGAAAATGTCCGTCTTGCGGTGAATGGAACACCTTTGTCGAGGACGTTGTCGAGTCTGCGCCCGCGGCGTCGGCCGTCAAGCGCACCTCTGCCATCAGCAGTGGCTCTTCGGGTGCGATTGCTTATCGCGAGCTGGAGCTGCCCGAGTTTATCCGCACCGATACGGGACTTGGCGAGCTTGACCGCGTGCTTGGCGGCGGACTTGTGGGCGGCTCGGTGGTGCTTCTGTCGGGTGAGCCCGGCATCGGTAAGTCCACCCTGCTTCTGCAGATCTCGGACTGTCTTGGCAACAAGCATCGCGTGCTTTACGTATCCGGCGAGGAATCCTACGGACAGCTGAAGCTTCGTGCGGGACGGTTGGGCATTGACGGCACAAATCTGTTTATTCTCACCGAGACAAGTATGGAAAACATTCTTGGTCAGATCGACAAGATCAAGCCCGACGTGGTTATCGTAGACTCTATCCAGACCATTTTCAGCGAGAAGATCGCCTCCGCGCCCGGTAGCCTGACGCAGGTCAAGGAGTGTGCGCTTTCCTTTATTGAGCGTGCCAAGAGCCGCGGCACCTCGGTGATCCTTGTAGGACACGTAAATAAGGAAGGCAGCATCGCGGGTCCCAAGACCCTTGAGCATATGGTAGATGCCGTCCTCTATTTTGAGGGTGAGCGCCATCATTCTTACCGTATTATCCGTGCTATCAAAAACCGTTACGGCCCTACCAACGAGATCGGCGTATTTGAGATGACGGACAGCGGTCTTGAGCAGGTGGAAAATCCGTCGGAAATGCTTCTGTCGGGGCGCCCCAAGAACATGTCGGGTAACTGTGCCGTCTGCACCATGGAGGGCACGCGCCCCATCATCGCCGAGATCCAGGCACTGGTCACAAAATCGGTGCTACCTGCCCCCAGAAGAACGGCAAACGGTCTTGACTATAGCAAGATGTGTCTTATCATTGCGGTGCTGGAAAAGCGTCTCGGATTACGGTTTTCCACCTGCGATGCCTTTATGAACGTAGTCGGCGGACTTCGTCTTGACGAGCCTGCGGTGGATATGGCGGTGGCTCTTGCTATGATCTCCTCCATCACCGATCGCGTAATTCCCGACGACCTTATTGCCATCGGCGAGATCGGTCTTGCGGGCGAGTGCCGCGCGGTATCGAATCTTGAGCAACGCCTCAAGGAAGCGGCCCGTCTTGGATTTACCCGCGCCGTGATCCCCTACAAGAATTTTGAAAGCAAAAAACTGGACTGCGGCATTGAGTTGATCCCCATCAAGGGCATCTACGAGGCCATCAAGGTGCTCAAGCCCGGCGACAATTCCAATAACGAAAGCGAATAAAAAAGGCCGACGATCAATGATCGTC
>JAZLBM010000102.1:0-5725 GCA_045613705.1 Eubacteriales bacterium
ACAGGTGTCCTCGCCAAGATAGCCGTGGATGTGAACGTCAACGAGACCGGGGGCTACGTAGCCACCCTTGGCATCGATCACGTCAGCACCCGCGGGAGCCGCGTCAACAAGACCGACGATCTTGCCGCTCTCGGTGTCAAAGGCAAGTGCCTTATCGGCAACGACCGCCTCGGGAAGCACGATCTTGCCGCCGACAATATATTTCAGTGACATATTGCAAATCTCCTTTGTGAAATTTTTCTCCAAGATACATTATATCAAAGAATTTTTATGAAATCAATATTTTTCCACATTTTTCAAGGAAAAAAACACAAAAACGAAGAAAAAAGGCACCTCACGGTGCCTTTTCTTTTATTCTGCCGCGGCAATGCTTCTTGCCACGTGCACGCCACTTGCCGACGCGTGAGACAAAGAGTGAGTGATGCCACTTCCGTCTCCGATGATATAGAGACCCGGATAGCGGGACTCCAGCTTTTCGTTAACGTCGACCTCCATATTGTAGAACTTGACCTCAACGCCATAGAGGAGCGTATCGTCGTTCGCCGTTCCCGGTGCCACCTTATCGAGGGCGTAGATCATCTCAATAATGCCGTCAAGGATTCGCTTGGGAAGCACCAAACTGAGGTCGCCGGGCGTTGCCTTGAGGGTGGGGGTAATAAACGCCTCGTCGATGCGGCTCTGGGTGGAACGCTTGCCGCGGATCAGGTCGCCAAAGCGCTGCACGATCACGCCGCCGCCCAGCATATTGCTAAGGCGCGCGATGGACTCGCCGTAGCCGTTGGAGTCACGGAAGGGCTCGGAGAAATGCTTTGCCACAAGCAGAGCAAAGTTAGTATTCTCAGTCTGCTTTGCGGGATCCTCGTAGCTGTGACCGTTTACGGTGATGATACCGTTGGTATTCTCATTGACCACCGCGCCGCGAGGATTCATACAGAAGGTGCGGACACGGTCGCCGTAGGTCTCGGTGCGATATAGGATCTTGCTTTCGTAAAGCTCGTCGGTAATATGAGCGAAGATCTCCGCGGGGAGCTCTACGCGCACACCGATATCCACACGGTTGGAATTGGTGGGAATGTCAAGCTCGTTACAAACGCGCTCCATCCACTTGCTTCCGATACGACCGACAGAAATCACGCAGAAACGGCAAGAGTACTCTGCCTCTGCCGTATGGATCACGTAACCGCTATCCCCCGCCTCTACCGACTCCACGGGTGTGTCAAAGAAAAAGTCAACCTTATCCTTCAGATAGGAATAGAGATTTTCCAGCACCACGTAGTTGATGTCGGTACCCAGATGGCGCACAGACGCGTTCAAAAGATGGAGATCGTTCTGCATGCACTCGGTCTTGAACTTGGAGCCTGCTGTGGAATACAGTCGGGTTCCCTCTCCGCCGTAGCGCATATTGATGTCATCTACGTAGCGCATCAGCTCCAGCGCCTGCTCCTTGCCGATATACTCGTGAAGCGTGCCGCCGAAATCATTGGTAATGTTATATTTTCCGTCCGAAAAAGCACCCGCACCACCAAAGCCGCTCATAATGGAACAGCTACGACAGCCGATGCAGGACTTAACCTTCACGCCGTCGATGGGACAGTGGCGCTTGTGGAGGGCGTGACCCGCCTCAAAAACGGCGATCTTCAGCTCCGGGCGCTTCTCCGTCAGCTCGTAAGCCGAGAAAATACCGCCGGGACCCGCGCCGATAATAATGACGTCATAGTTCATGTGCTTGTCCTCCTCAAAAATTCATACAAGTTATTATAGTATAAACCGAACAATTTGTCAACTACCGAAAAAAAATGGAAAGCCGATCGTACGATCGGCTTTCTCTTACTCTTTGATTACAAAACGGACGCCGGGCTCTTGCTTGACGACTTGCTTAAACTCATCAAAGCCGAGAAGCCCTGAGGTCGCAATCACGATTCCCATATGTCCGCTGACACCGCTCTTGGGCGCCACCATCTGCACAAGGGAGCCGGGCGCGAGCTGCGCCTTCACAACCTCGTTGATCTGCTCCAGTCTTTGCAGATCGTCGATCTCCATATAGATGTGGGTCGCCGTTTTGCGCTTGCGCTCAAGACGGGTCAGGAAGGCCGCCGTGAAGATGCAGATCAGCACCGCCACAAGCGCACCGCTATAGAAGCCGATGCCGAGGGAAATACCGATGATGGCCGTCGCCCACATAATGGCGGCGGTGGTAAGACCCACGATCATATTTTCATTTTTCACGATGATCATGCCCGCACCGAGGAAGCCGATGCCCGACACCACCTGTGCCGCAACGCGAAGCGGCTCACCCTCGTAGCCGAGGATCACGGTGCTGTAAAGCCCGAGAAGCGCCGTAAGAGCACCGCCAAGGCACACGAGAATATGGGTGCGAAGACCCGCCGAGCTTCCGTGCCGTCCGCGCTCAAGACCGATCACGCCGCCAAACAGCGCCGCAAGCACCAAACGGAGGATCACGGTAAGCAGATTAATTTCCTTTTCAAAAGCGATTATACTATCAAAAAATTCCTTCATTGTCATCACCTCTCGTATTCATTATAGCATATTTTGCAAAAATTGCAACTGTTTTCAAAAAAGTGCCCCCGCGGCAAGCCGCGAGGGCAAAGGATGGCGGTATCGGGCTTTACGCGAAGGGATCGGTATTGGCCATTATTACCTCATACTCTTCCCTCGGGATCTCGTAAAAATCCTCCGCACTCATTCCTTCTGCAAGGAAGATCTCACTTCCGTAGATCTCACCGTTCGTGAGGATATATCCTTCTTTTGCTTTGATAGATGTTCTCATAGCTCCCCCTTATACAAGTGAAAATGTCCAAGTGGGCTTTGTGGCGATAAGTGCCTTCCACTCGGCGGATTCCGTACTGCCAAAGGCGTTGTTGACCGCCGTTGCCGAGAAGGTTGCGGTTGCCCATATGTTTTCATCCGTAAGATGGGCGATAACGCTTTCGATGCTTGCCTTGGAAAGCAAGGTGCAGGCACTCAAGGTGATGCCCTCACGAATGATACCCTTCACCGTCAGGTTCTTTAATTTTGAGCAACCTGTAAAACAGTTGTTAAGACCGCCGTTAATGGTTCCGCCCGTTGGATGTCCCCATTCGTCAATCGTTTCCAATTCGGTGCAACCGTTGAAGCAATTGTACCAGTTTGCGGTTGTACAATAAATTCCGCCGAGTCTTGTGAATTTGGAGCCTTGAAACGTGCCATTGGCATTACTACATTCCGTAAAATCCAATTTTCTGCCAAGGCTCTCAAAATATGCAACCAAATCCACGTTCATTCGGTTGAAGGCAAACATATAGATGCCACTTAATACTCTTATATCGTATTTAGGCTTGAAGTTGTCTGCGCCCCAGACATAGCCAAACGAGGCGCTGTATGATGTTGCATTATTTTTGTAGGGCTGTATAGTGTCCCAAAGCGCATCGTATTCGGCCTGACGGCCGTCAAGGATTCCCGCCGCGCGACCGATGCCGTAGCCCTTCCCGTAGCCTTCGGCATATCCATCGTCATAGCCGTCCGAAAAGCCATCGTCCTCACCTGCGCGAAAGCCCGTGTCATAGCCTGCGGCAAATCCCGCATTGCAGACCTTGGCCTGGTTTTCGGCTATCGTTGTCAGCTTTTCCGCAATACTCATTCTTGGGCACCTCCCATCAGCTCCTCCTGAATGGCGATAATTTCATCAAGCGCCGTCTCGATGGTTCTCGTTTGCTCCGCTATCATCGTCTGAAAGCTTTCGGTTACGAAAAGCGCCTCCGCCGCCTTGGCGAGGATCTGCTCCCCTACGCTGAGGGGTTCTACGGGAAGCGGCTCGCCGTCAAGGATCCCCCCTTCGTAAACGATCAGCTTTTGGGGCATGGTAGTAATACGGCGAACGGCCTCACCGTTTTCCGTTTTCGTTCCGTGAAGGTACACCTCCCATTCTCCTGCCGAAAGATTCAGGTGGCTGTCCGCCGTGATCCTGTCATTGACAAGCTCCGCGCAAAAGATCTCGTCCCCTTTTCTGAAGTGCGCCCATTTGGAAAGCCCCTCCCACGACTTGTCCTCAAAGGAAAAGGTCGCCGAAAGGTACGCGATGGTGTCTGCCACCAGCGTGGGATAGATCAGCCGCAAGGACTGCCCTCTCACAATTCCATGTATCATATATTTCCTCCTTTTTTATGATGGTACGAAGCCAATCGTGGTGGGTGGTGTGGCTTCGTCCATCATTATTTTAGCAGAACGGGTGTTCCTTTGTCAAGTGATTTTTGGAACATTTGTTTCTTTTGTAGGAGTGCATAAAATATGGCACGGTTTTGTGCCATAAAAAAACGCCTCGGCATTGCCGAGGCGTGAATATTACAGAAGGGTTGCGATCAACTCTTCGTGAGTTTTGGGAGAAAGATATGCGGGAGGCACGTCAAAAACGGTCTTGCAGCCGACAGCTCCCTCTCGCTTCATCCGTACCGCGGCACGGGCGTAGGCCACGATGACCGAGGCGGTAAATTCGGGATTGGAATCCAGCTTGAGGCTATACTCGATGACGTGATTATTCTCAAGACTTGCCCCCGTCTTGCCGGTGCGGATCACGAAGCCGCCGTGGGGAATGCCGCCGTGGTCGCGCTTCAGCTCCTCAAGGGTGATAAAATGCACCGTGGTGTCGTAATCGGCAAAGTAGTTGGGCATCTCGCAGATCTCGCGCTCGATGCGAGCCTTGTCCGCGCCCTCGGCCGCCACCACGAAGCACTCACGGGTATGCTTCTGCCTTGTGGTAAGCTCGGGACAGGAGCCGCTTCTCACCGCCTCAAGAGCCGCCTCCACGGGAATGGTATACTGCTTGGCATCCACAACGCCCTCAATACGGCGAATGGCATCGGAATGTCCCTGGCTCACGCCCTTGCCCCAGAAGGTATAATCCTTTCCGACGGGAAGCACGGCGCCCGCATACAGACGGATGACCGAGAACATACCGGGATCCCATCCCACCGAGATCATCGCCACGTTTCCGCCCTCCTTGGCGGCGGCGTCAACACGGGCAAAATGCTCGGGGATCTTGGCATGGGTGTCAAAGCTGTCCACCACGGTGAATCGCTTGGCAAGCGCAGGAGTCTGCACGGGCAGATCGGTGGCGCTACCGCCGCAAAGGATCATCACGTCAATCTTGTCGGCATACTTCTCCACCTCATCGGCGTGACAAACGGGAACCCCCGCCGTGCCGATGGTAAGGGTCTTGGGATCACGGCGCGTGAACACCGCCGCAAGCTCCATGTCGGAATTCTGACGAATGGCATTCTCAATGCCCCGTCCCAAATTTCCGTAACCGAATATACCAACTCTGATCTTCATAGTCACACCTTGCCTTTCGCAATTCAAAATACCCGTTTATTATAGCATAATCCCCCCGGCATTGCAAGATTATAAAAACAAATTTTCAAATTTTGATTTGTCGGGGTGTTAGCAGTTGCTTTTAAAGGCCTCTCCAAGAATGGGAGAGCCTCCCCCGTAGTGGGTGGTGAGGTTGCGCCTGTTGATGTTGCAAAATGGCGTGATTTTAAAGGCTTCCCCAAGATGGGGAAGCTGTCGCGGGACGCGACTGATGAGGGTGCGAAGCCTTATCACAACTGCAATCAGCGCACACTCATCCGTCGGCTTCGCCGCCACCTTCTCTATCTTAGAGAAGGCTTTCGCTCGCCGTTTTGTTTGTGCAAACCCACCGATAAATCAAAATTTGAAACAAAAAAGCCCC
>JAZLBM010000103.1:0-7524 GCA_045613705.1 Eubacteriales bacterium
TTGGGAAGCTTCTTGCGGCAAGAGCCAAGAGCCGCCGCAGGGGTGTTCTCAAGAAGATCGATTTCCGCATCGTCGGCAAAGCGCGCCGAAAGATCGATGAGTCTTTCCTCAAGAAGTCCCTCCACGCCGTTTCTCATACCGTAAAGGGTGCCGATCGCACCGCCGTGGACGCTCTGATCCTTCACGCCGCGGATCACGCCCGCAAGCGTTGCATTGATTGCGGCGGTAGGTCCTCCGGACTGTCCAACGACCGCATTTCCTCGTAAAATGTTTGCCATATTTATTTTCCTTCCGATTGTGAAAATTCAATTACTGTCCGATGGGCTACCTTGCGAACACGCGCCGACGTCTCCTCGGAGACCGCCGTGTCAAAATCCGAAAAGCTTTCGTTCGTCACGGGCTTTCCGGTGAGCATCTCATACCATACACAGGCAAGCAGATACCGTCCCACACCAAGGCTTGCGTGGAAGGTATCCCGATGAACAAGTGCCTGTCCCTCCTCCGCCAGCGCCAGCATCGCGTGACCCGAGGGGATCATTCCGTCGGCACCGATCAGTGCGCAGGCCTTCCCGTAGGCATCAAAGACCTGCTCGCTCATCTCTTTCATCGTCTCAAATCCGTAATGGCGGATCCGATCCGATCCCGATTCGTAACCCCACGTCTCGTGGATATACAGCTTTGCGCCGGGGGCATATTTGCGAATATAGGCAGCAACCTCCTCAAGGTACGGAACGTAGGTGGAAAAATCCATACTGAAGTGGCTCGCCTGCTGGATCGTGATCACGTCCCACTTTCTTGAAAGAAGTGCATCCTTCACCGAGGTGTAAAAGCCGCTGGACTTTCCGCACACCTGGATCTCGTAGTCCCTCTTATCGCCCATGATATTGCGGAAATGTCGCTCAAGGCTACATCCGCCAATACACAAATTCACACAAAAAATCGATTCCTTTTCAGCCCTTGCCACCTGGTGCAGATAGGTCTGCGCATCCTGGGAAAAGCTGTTTCCGATAGAAAGAACGTTCAACATCGTTTATTCTCCAAACGCCGTCGCGTATTTCTTCAGCATCTCGCGAATGGGAAGCTCGTAAGGACAACGGGTCTCGCACACACCGCAATCGATACAGGCGCTCGCCTTCACCGCAAGCGTGGCATACCGCTCACGTGCCCAGGTCTCAAGACCGTAGCGTTCAAGATATCCGCCAAACAGAAAGACGCTCGGGATCGCAATACCTGCCGTACACGGTGCGCAGTAGTTGCAACGGCGGCAGAAATTGGTGCCAAGCTCCCCACGGATCTCCGCGATCCTTTCCAGCTCCTTTTCGCAGAGGGGAGAGGTATCCATAACCGCGTCAACGTTTTGCTTGACCTCGGCCTCACAATACATACCGGGGATCACCACAGTCACCGCAGGATTCGCGCATACGAAACGAACGGCAAGCGTCGCATCCTCAATGGCACCACCGGCAAGAGGCTTCATTGCGATAAAGCCGATATCCTTCCGGCGACACGCCTCGATCAGATGCTCGCCCTGGGTCTCCACGATGTTGTAGGGGAACATAATGGTCTCCACCCAGTCAAGAGTAAGCGCATATTCAAATACGGCCAAGGAGTGCACCGTCACGCCGATATGACCGACCTTTCCTGCCTCACGCGCTTCAAAAAGCGCCTCAAGCGCGCCGCCCTCAAGGCAGACCGCCTTCAGCTGATCCAAGGAGGGATTGTGCACCTGATACAGCTCGATATGATCCGTCTTCAGCTTTTCAAGGCTGGTTTCAATATCCCGAGCCATGCCCGCTTTGTCTCGAGCCATGCTCTTGGTCGCAAGAACGAATCGGTCGCGCACGCCAAGTGCTTCCATAGCATTGCCGATCAGCTCCTCGCTGACGGTATACGCCTTTGCGGTATCTATGTAATTGATTCCCTGATCCACAAGAGATCGGATGAGGGCAAGAGAGGCTTCTTCGTTATTTTTCTGAATCGGAATGCCTCCAAAGCCAAGTCGCGATATAGAGAGATCGGTTTTTCCAAGTCTTACGGTTTCCACGGCAAATCCTCCTGGTTTATTTAGAATAGTATATCATAAAACAAGAGAAAATTCAAGTCGCCGACAAAAAAAGACGGTCTTCTCCCCCATCTTGTTTTTTCAACATCTTTTTCCATCTTTTTTGCTTTTTCACAGCGAGTCTCCGTTTTCTTCCGTGCCGCAATTTACAAAAAAAGACCGCCGTGAAAATCACGGCGGTTAAATTATTTCATCAATAATTTTCTTTTCTTACCTCAAAGTAGCTCTGAGGATGGTTGCATACGGGACAAGCCTCGGGAGCCTTAGTGCCGACAACGATATGTCCGCAGTTACGGCACTCCCAAACGGTAACGCCGCTCTTCTCGAATACGGCCTTGGTCTCTACGTTGTTAAGAAGTGCACGGTAGCGCTCCTCGTGAGCCTTCTCGATTGCGGCAACGCCACGGAACTGCTTTGCCAGATCGTGGAATCCCTCTTCGTCAGCCTCCTTGGCAAAGGTGTCGTACATATCGGTCCACTCGTAGTTCTCGCCCTCTGCGGCGTGAAGAAGGTTCTCTGCGGTATCGCCAAGCTGGCCAAGGGCCTTGAACCAAAGCTTTGCGTGCTCCTTCTCGTTCTCAGCGGTCTTAAGGAACAGCTCTGCGATCTGCTCATATCCGGCCTTCTTTGCTACGGAAGCAAAGTATGTATACTTGTTTCTTGCCTGGGACTCGCCTGCAAAGGCCTCCCAAAGATTCTTTTCGGTCTTGGTACCTGCGTAGGGGTTCTTGCTCATAGTAACTTCCTCCTTGAATTTTTCTGCGGGCTGACGGCACTTGGGGCAAGCGGCGGGCGCTGCGTCACCTTCGTGAACGTATCCGCAAACGGTACAAACAAACTTCTTCATAGTCATTTCCTCTCAAGAATTTGAATCGTCTATGTGATGATTTTATCATATATTTTGCCCTTCGTCAAGAGGTTTTTTTCTCAAAAAATGGAAAAAAGCAGTGCATTGCACTGCTTATCACAGAAATGAAACCAAACGCTCCCCCGCAAGGTCATTTTTGTCAAAGGAAACAGAAAAGACCTCAAGGCGATCTGCTTTTTTCACGTAATATTTTCCGTTTTTCGCGTCCATACAGCAGGAATAGGTCGTATAATGCGGTCTTCCCTCTTCGTCAAGAACACAGCCGGGAGGCGGTGCCACCGCGCCGAGAAGAGAAAATACGGCAGTCACCTGTGCTGCCGACTCCCGCCCCGCTTGAAGATATTTTTTCAGATACGCGGCTCTTGCATATCTTGCCGTCGAGGAATAGTCTCCGGGAATCCCCACTCCGCCAAGACCGAGGCTAAAAAAGGAAGGCTCGACAAGCGGCATAACCGACGAGTGATTGTCAAGATCACTATACCGTTTGAGCTGTTCCAGCTGAAGCGGAAAGGTTGGATTGTTGGTTAAGACCCCTTGCGGATCGTCATAGATCTTCAATCCGTCTCCCATTGGTTCCACAACAATCGCCCCACTTTGATCCGCAAAATGCCAATGAAGGGGCGTCAAAGGAAGGTCGGGAGAAAACGGTTCGTCCACAACCGCGGTTTGCACCAAAACCGCCCTTGCCTCTGCCACCGTGGCGCACTGCCCAAGGACCCAAGGAATCAGTTCAAAGGGGGATATTTCGGTTTTAACGCCGTTCCCCCACTTCGGATAGTAGGCATTATAGGGAAAATTCAGCCCTGCCGCACAAAGTCCTTTCTCGTTCAAGGCATCGGCGTATAGCGGATAGCCCTCTACAACCGCCGCCGTGCCCACAATCGCAAAATGAGAAAAAGAGGGCGACCTTCGGCGAAAACGAAACGGATAGCTTCGCGGTGTGATGACCACACGCTCGCCAAAGGAGCCCTCAAGATCCATATTTCGCCCGAAAAAGAAGCCATCCAACATCAATGCGACCGTGGTACACATACCGTCACCTCATCCATCCGTTTTAATGATAGGATGCGCGATTTCCGGGGAAATTATTCAATTATTTCAACGTATAGGCGTTGATGGTAAAGCTGTCGTCGTCAAAGCCCTTCAGAAGCTTCCAGCTTACCGTCTTTTCCTCGCCGGGCATCATAGAGAAATAGTCCTCGGAGAAGATACAATCGCCCTCCAGCTCTACCACGTGGAGATAACTGTTAGCCTTCAGGGTGACGCTGTCCTCGTCAAAGGATACGACGGTCAGCTCCTCGGGACAAGATGCAAGAAGCGGCTTGCCGTGGTTGTAGAAGGCACGGTCGGTATACGCGCCGAAGTCTACGTCTATGATGGGAACAAGGTCGGGATCGGTGACCCAATCCAGAGAAACCGAAGCCGCGGAATAGTCGCCTACCGAGATGGCAAAGTCCTTCTCATCAATGATCCTCATACCCTCGCTCTTTCGGCACAGGTACGCGTGTCCTGTAGCCTCAACGTCCGTCTCAAGCATATTGGAGACGTTGGCGTGGTAAACACCGTCACGGCAGATAACCGACGCAAGCTGGGGTCTTGCACAGCGACGGAAGGAATAGAAGGATGCCTTAGGAACGCAATAATAGTCAACGAACGACCAGCCGATGGTTGCAGGCCAGCAATCGTCGT
This sequence comes from Eubacteriales bacterium, assembly GCA_045613705.1. Lineage (GTDB taxonomy): Bacteria > Bacillota > Clostridia > Oscillospirales > CAG-272 > RGIG8775. The sequence goes on from JAZLBM010000103.1 coordinate 4,620, forward strand.
ACATCCAGAAGATGACACCGTTATCAAAGCCGATATGACGGCGCACGTTTTCCATAATCAAGCGCACCCACTCGTGCTGCAGGTACTTATACTTGAAGAATCTGTCCTCGGGGTCGGTGGGATCGCCAAAGATCTTCAAAGCAAACTCCGACATGGTCACGAAAATGGGGCGAATGAGATTTTCGTCGTTTCTCGTGTGATGGCGCATAATGGTCTGCTCGGGATCGTAAAGATCCTCCATCGTCATATAGCGAAGCGCCGACTTGCGGCTACAAGCGCCCATTGCAGGCTCTTCGGCAACAAAACGAGCAATATAACGCTCAAGAAGCTCCTGGTAACCCGTACAATCGGTGGTTCTGACAAGCGTATTGATAAAGCCAAGATAACCGGTGCTGTGCGTCGTACCAACGGTTCTGGAGGAATACATATTTCCACCGTAGGGGCTGGAAGGCAGGAACTGGCGGCCGCGATCGTACTGATTAAGAATGGGGCCAATGGCTTCAAGAGCCGCGCTTCTTCCCGTATAATCCTCTTCCATATCACTTCCGCGCACCGCGTTCTCGTTGTCACCCGTCCACCAGACGAGACAGGGGTGATTGCGAAGGAACTTGGCGGCGTATTCCGCTTCTTTTCTCAGATGCTCAAGGAACCATTCTTCCTTCTCGGGATAGCGGCCGCAAGCCATCAAGAAGTCCTGCGTCACAAGAATTCCCGCGCGGTCACAGGCATCGTAGAAGGATTTCTTTTCAAAGAGACCGCCGCCCCATACGCGGAGCATATTGAGATTCATCTCGGAGGCAAGCTCTACAAGGTATTCCAGCTTTTCGTCGCTCTCCTCGGAGGCGAAGGGCTCACAGGGAACCCAGTTGGCGCCCATACAAGGAATGCGGATACCGTTGATCAGAAGCTGGAAGCCGGAGGTCACCTCGTTCAGATCTCTTCCCTGTCCGATCTCGTCGGCCTGAAGCTGACGGCAACGAGCCTCATACTCGCTTCCCTTTTCGTCCACAAGCTGAAGGATCTTGGCGGTGCGGATACCGAAGGTCTCCTCAAAGACCTCCTCGCCGACCGTTACGCGAAGGGTGTAGAGAGGATGCTCGCCGTAGCCGATGGGATACCAAAGCTCGGGCTTTGCAATATCCAAGCGACGAACGATCTTGGGCTCACGGCAGTATACGTCGGTAGCACGCGCAACCGATCCGTCGGGGGCCACGATCTCGATATGTACAAGTCCGCCCTCGGTGTAATTCTTCATCTCCAGCTCAATATAAAGCTGGGCGCTGTATTTATCGATGCTTTCGGTCAGAATATAGGCAGAATCCACGCCCATATCGTTGCCGTAGCAAATGGAAACGGGACGGAAGATGCCACAGGTCACAAAGCGCTCCACCCAGTCCCAGCCGTAGGTGCACTGGGTTCTTCTGGTGCGAAGTCTGTCCTTGGAGAAGGGGCAGTTACCAAGAGGCTGATCTGCCATCTCTTTTACTGCGGAACGGAATTTCACCTCAAGCAGGTTGTCCTTTGCCTTCAGCTTGCCGCCAACGGCAAATTCGTGGGGGATAAACATATTTTCGGTGGCGCCGATCTCCTCGCCGTTGAGGAAAATCGTGCAATAGGTGTCAAGACCTTCAAACAGAATAGTAGCGTGCTCCGCCTCCTCTGCATCAAAGGTGCAGGTATAGGTAAAGTCCTCGTTTTCCACCCATTTGCACTTCTCGCTGTTGTCGCGCCAGTACGGATCTTCAATAAGACCGTGGCGAAGCAGGTCGGTGTGAGCGCATCCGGGAACGATGGCAGAAAGTGTGCCTACTTTCTCGTTATACAAGGACCAGTTACTATCAAGATAAACTCTTTTCATAGCTTCCTCCGTTGGTAGAACGTTTATTACTATGAGTATACCACACGCCCTCGGTGAAGTCAACGGATTTGCAAATTCTCTTTGGAACATTCCGCATAAAATTCTATAAAAAATAGGCGGAGCCAAACGGCTCCGCCCATAAGCGTTATAAAATTACAGACCGCGCTTTACGTAGTGAGTGTGAAGAATCTCGTGAGCCTTATGGCTATTGGGCTCTCCAAAGTACTCGTCGTAGAGCTTCTTTACCGCGGAGTTCTCGTGAGACTTGCGAAGATCAGCCTTTGCATCGTCGTTGTAAAGAACAGCGGCACGAACGGCACGGAGGTCGATGGTCTCGCGAACTGCTGCGGGCTGGTGAGGCTGACCGCCGCCGTTTACACAGCCGCCGGGACAAGCCATAACCTCGATAAACTGTACGTCTACCTTGCCTGCCTTAACGTCGTCAAGAAGCTTTCTCGCGTTTGCGGTTCCGCTTGCAACGGCTACGTTGAGGGTGATGTCACCAAGCTTATAGGAAGCGAACTTCACGCCCTCGGTTCCTCTTACCTCGCTGAACTCAAGCTTCTCAAGGGGCTTGCCCTCGATAATCTCAGCCGCGGTACGGAGAGCAGCCTCCATAACACCACCGGTTGCACCGAAGATCGCGCCTGCGGAGGAGCCGATGCTGAAGGGATCGTCGAATGCCTCGTCAGCAAGCTCACGGAACTTGATGCCGGCCTTCTCGATCATTCTGCCAAGCTCACGGGTGGTAACCGCAACGTCAACGTCGGGAACGCCTGCGGCAGACTGGCCGTCACGTCCAACCTCGAACTTCTTTGCGGTACAAGGAATTGCGGATACGAAGAAGATGTCCTTAGGATCGATGCCTTCCTTCTCTGCGAAGTAGGTCTTAACAAGTGCACCAAACATCTGCTGAGGAGACTTGCAGGTAGAAAGGTTCTCGGTCATCTCGGGATAGTAGTGCTCGCAGAACTTGATCCATCCGGGCGAGCAGGAGGTGATCATGGGAAGAACGCCGCCGTTCTTAACGCGACCGAGGAACTCGGT
>JAZLBM010000104.1:0-5322 GCA_045613705.1 Eubacteriales bacterium
TCATCTCGCCGCACTCGTCGCAGTAGAACGCAGGGATTCGGTGACCCCACCAAAGCTGACGGGAGATGCACCAGTCAAGCATGTTGTTCATCCAATTGAAATAGTTCTTGGAGAAGGGCTCGGGAACGAAATTGATGTCGCCGTCCTCAACCGCCTTGATAGCGGGCTCAGCGAGGGGCTTCATTTTAACGAACCATTGATCGCTTGTAAGGGGCTCAACGGTGGTGCCGCAACGGTAGCAAACGCCGACGTTGTGATCGTGGGGAACTGTCTTAACGAGATAGCCCTCAGCCTCAAGGTCAGCTACAAGTGCCTTACGGCAAGCGTATCTGTCCATGCCCTCGTACTTGCCCGCGTAAGCGTTCATGGTAGCGTCGTCGTTCATAACCTTGATCTGCTCGAGGTTGTGTCTCTGACCGACCATGAAGTCGTTGGGGTCGTGTGCAGGAGTGATCTTAACGCAGCCGGTACCGAAGCCGATCTCAACGTAATCGTCAGCGATTACGGGAATTTCACGGTTCACGATAGGAAGAAGTACCTTCTTGCCGATGAGGTGCTTGGTGTTCTCGTCCTCGGGGTTGACCGCAACGGCGGTATCGCCGAACATAGTCTCGGGACGGGTGGTTGCTACCTCAACGTAGCCATCCTCGCCTACGATGGGGTACTTGATGTGCCAGAAATGTCCGGGCTGATCCTTATACTCAACCTCGGCGTCGGAAAGAGCCGTCAGACATCTGGGACACCAGTTGATGATACGGTGTCCGCGGTAGATAAGACCCTTGTCGTAAAGGTTTACGAAAACCTCGCGAACGGCGTGAGAGCAGCCCTCGTCCATAGTGAAGCGCTGTCTTGTCCAGTCGCAGGAGGCGCCAAGCTTCTTCAGCTGACCCGTGATGCGTGCCTCGTAGGTGTCCTTCCAACCCCAAACGCGCTCAAGGAACTTCTCGCGACCGAGATCGTAACGGGAAAGACCCTCGTCAACACGAAGGCGCTCCTCAACCTTGATCTGGGTTGCGATGCCCGCGTGGTCGGTTCCGGGAACCCACAGGGTGTTGAAGCCCTGCATTCTCTTATAACGAACGAGAATGTCCTGCAGAGTCTCGTCAAGAGCGTGACCCATATGAAGCTGACCCGTTACGTTGGGCGGAGGAATAACGATGGAGAAGGAGGGATTGGTGTTGTTCTTGTCGGGGGTGAAATAACCCTTTTCGCACCAATTCTCATAGATTCTGTCCTCGAATTCCGAGGGAGAATATGTCTTTGGTAATTCTTTGTACTGATCCATATTTCTATATCCTTTCTGATAATTTACAAATAAAAAACACGCCCCGAACGTATCAGGGCGTGGATAACGCGGTACCACCTGATTTCGCGCCGAAGCGCGCACTCTTTGGCTCCGTAACGGGGAGAACCGTCAGCGACTACTTGCCTTCACCGCCGATGCTCGGGAACGACTTCACGGGCTCCGCACACAAGCTCACACCAACCGCTTGCTCTCTTTTGAGGGAGGAATCGTTACTACTTTCCGTCTTCACATTTATCACAGTATAACACAATTTTTCCCGTCCGTCAAGCAGTTTTTTGATTTTTCTTAATAATCAAACGCGCGGTCAGCGGAGCTGCCGAGGCCGTAGGTGACGATCTTGCGGTTGGCAAGGTCGATGGTGACAAGCTCGGCGTTGCTTCCGCCGCTCTTGAAGGATATGTGAAGCCGTCCGTCACGGTCTACCAGATTGGACTGGTTGTGGGTGTGTCCGTACATATAGGCAATGAAATCACCGCCTGCCGCAACGAAATCGTTCACCGCGTTTATGATCTTCTGACTGTTGACTACGCTCCAGTTTTCGTTATCGGGGAAATACTTCAAAAGCGGAACGTGGATCATTACGAGAACGGAATAACGGGTGTCGAGGGCTACCTCGCGGAACCAGTCGGCCTGCTCGTTGCTGATGGCGGAAAGGCTTCCGTATTCCGTCAGATAGTTGCCGTCGCTGGAGCTGAGCATAACGACGCGGATGCCGTCATAAGGGAAATCGACGTAATAATAGGGGCTCTCGCCGCCCGTCACCATATTGTCGCCGTTGAGATCCTTCAGCTTCATGGTCACCTTTTCATAATGATCGAGCTGAGAGAGCTGATCGGCAGGCGTGCCGTATTCCTTGCACCAGATCTGGTTGGTATCGTGGTTGCCGAAGGTGAGAAGCACGGGGCAGTTGACGTCCTCGGTATAGCGGCGCACCAGCTCATCCATACTCTTTCCCGTGTTTTCGGGGGTGTTCTCGTCCTTGTCCGAATATCCCTTCACCATATCACCCGTATGGGCAATGAAGTCCAAGGGAAGGAAGTGGGAAAGGGCCTTTGCATTGTTGGCTACGCTTGTGCCGCTGTTGACGGAGAAGTGTGTGTCGGTCTGCAAAAGGAAAGCAAACGTGTCTTCATCGTCAATAGTGATCGTAGAAAGCTTGGATTTCCAGTCGCCGGAAAGATATTTTTCGTATTTCTGCTGCATTTCCACCGAAAGCTCTACGGGCTCACGGGGCGGAAGCGGCTCGGTCTCGGGCGTGGGCTCGGTTTCGGGGACGATGACCTCGGTTTCCGACTCGGTCTCGGGCGGAAGGCTCTCTGCGGGGGTGTTTCCGCAACTGCAAAGAAGCAGGGCGAGAGCAAAAAGAAGCGTAAGTAGCTTTTTCATTTTGAACTCCTTATGTAGGTTTAATACGCCCAAGAACGGGGCTCTGTGCCCTCAAGGGGCAGGGTGTTGATCGTTCGGTTTTGGGTGTCGATCATAACCGCCTCGGCCGAGTGTCCGCCGCCCTTGAAGGAGGCGTGGATCCTGCCGTGCTCGTCGAGGATATCGTGGGGATTGTGGGTGTGACCGTAGAAATAGGCGATGAAATGACCGCCCGATGCGATGAAGCTCTCTACCGCCTCGCGGATCTTGTGGCGGTTGATGACGGCACTGTGGTCGTTGCCGGGGAAGTCGGCGATGAGGGGAATGTGCATCATCACGAGCACCGCGTAATCGGTGTCAAGTGCCTTTTCAGAGAACCATTTCACCTGTCGGTCGCTGATAATGGCGCGCTCGGAGTATCCCTTTGTATATTCGCCGTCGGTGGTGTTGAGCATGATCACGCGGATGCGATGATCGTCAAAGTCCATATAATAATAGTTGCTTTCGCTGTCGGTCACCATACGCTCGCCGTTGTGTGCCAGAAGCGGCGCGGTAATACGGGAGTAGTGCTCCTTTTCGGTGATCAGCTGGGACACGTCGCCGTGAAGCTGGCACCAAAGATGATTGCAATCGTGATTGCCCTCGGTGATCAGCACGGGGCAATTGGCGCCGTCAAGATAACGGTTCACCGCCTCGTCCATAGCGGCGCGCATCTTTTCAGGGGTGTTGACCACCACGTCCATATAGCCGCGGGTCAGGTCTCCGAGATTCGCGTAAAAAGCAAGGTCGACGAAGTGGGAAAGTGCCTTTACGTTATGGCAGGCGATAGGGGAAGAAAGCTCGGAAAAATGGGTGTCCGACTGGATGACGAAGGTGAAACGGTTGCCCTTCTGCTCGTTGATGGCTGTCATATTGGGCTTCCAGCCGGAAGGAATATAGGATAAAAGCTGCTCGTTCATACGAAGCCTCCTTTGTGTGTCTCTTTGGCTTGATTAGAGGATATCATACTTGGGTGGCTTTGTCAAGGGAAGGAGAGGATTTTAGAAGGCTTCGGTATAGCGCTTCGGTTTTTGCGGTCATCGCTTCGGCGGTGAAGTGCTCGGCAAAGCGGCTTCGGCACGCGGCGGAGAGATCGGCAAGACGTTTTTTGTCGTGGACGAGAGACAGAAGAAGGGCGGCCAGAGCATCCGCGTCTCCCACGGGGAAGACGGCACCGCACACGCCAAATCCCACCATAAAGGGATTGCCGCCGCAATCGGAGACCACGGGCACGGCACCGAGGCTCATCCCCTCGGAGAGGGAAAGGGAAGAGGTCTCGGAGCGCTCGGAGCAGTTGACGTTGACGTCAAGCAGGCTCAGAATACGCCCCACGTCGGCACGGAAGCCGAGAAAGCGGATCTTGTCGGCGATGCCGAGGGTACGGGCCATACGGTGCAATTCTTCGCGCTTTTCACCGTCTCCCACCACGAGAAATTCCATAGCCTCCGTTTTTGAAAGGCAAAGGGACGCCGCGCGCAGAAAGGTCTTTTGTCCCTTGCCCTCGGCAAGACGGGCGACGATCCCGACGGTAAGACGGCTTCGGTGGATGCCGATCTCGGCGGCAAGCGCGTCGCGTTCTTCTTGGGAGAGGGGCGGCACGGGTAGGCTCCCGTTGTGGATCACGGTGATGCGGCGGGAGTCAAGACCGCGTGCGACAAGCACGTCCTTCACGTAGTCGGCGGTGGCGACGGTGTGGGTGCCAAGACGGGATTCTAAGCGGCTCGCAAGCCGTGTTTTGGTCGAAGAGCGCTCGTCTTGATCGGCACAATGACGGGTGTTTACGGCAACGGGAACCGCGCAAAGCTTGCCCGCAATGCGCGCATAGAGAGCAGAATGGGTGTGTAAGATATGAGGGCGCACACGCCGTAAAACAGCCATCACCTCCGGAATCGCCCGAGGGTCGGCAGAGCGATCCGCCCCGTGCTTCAGCGGAATGATGGGAATGTCAAGCGCCTCTATGCGAGGGATCAGCGCGCTTTCCTTGGGGATCGCCACGGATATATCAAATTGGCTTCTGTCGGTACAGGTCAGCAGATTGCAAAGCAACACCCCCGCGCCCCCGATATTGCTGTCGCTGATCACGTGAAGAACCTTTATCATAAATGCCTCCTGATATGTGTGTGAATTTTGATTTATCGGTGAGTTTGCAGTCGCTTCGAAAGCCTTCCCTATGATAGGGAAGGTGTCGCGGAACGCGACGGATGAGTGTGCGCCGATTGCAGTTGTGATAAGCCTTCGCACCCTCATCACCCGCTTCGCGGGAGCTTCCCCATCTTGGGGAAGCCTTTGGTTCGGCGTGTTCATACTGCGCCGACAAACATCAATTTACAAACAAAAAAAACGGATGCAGATGCATCCGTTTTTTTATTTCATTGCCTCATCCAAGATGGCGCGAAGACGTTCCATTTGCGCCGCCGTTGGCTCGGGGACGTGGGCGAGGGGGAAGGGGATCCCCAGATTTTCGTACTTGACCTCGCAATACTTGCGGAAGGGGAGAAGCTCCACCCCGTCCACGCACCCATGGGCGCGGGCGATCTCCGCTAACGCGCGGACGTTTTCCTCGCTATCGTTGAGGGTGGGAATGATCACCTGCCGCAGGGTGGTGGGAATGC
>JAZLBM010000105.1:0-8642 GCA_045613705.1 Eubacteriales bacterium
GAGCGGCCTCGGGAAGCTGGTTGACCTCCATCATTTTCACGCCATCCTCGGAAATGATCCGCGCGCCGTTTGCGCCCACACCGCCACACGCCATGGCATCGGCGAAGCGGACGTAGCCGTCCACGTTGCCAAACAGACCCGCACCGCCGCTCTCGTAGCACTCGTTGAGACGGTAGGGAATGGCCGTTTCGCGTACGGTAAACTGATTCAGCTTGGGGCGAGAGGTGAACTGAGGACAGATGCGTGCCTCCTGCTCGGGGGTGGGGGCAAAGCCGAAGTCGGTCATACCAAGAGGAGTAAAGATTTTCTTCTCAAGATATTCGCCGTAGCTCATACCGGAGACCACCTCCACAACGGCGGCAAGCACGTCGTGGCAAAGGCTGTAGCGGTAGCGGGTTCCGGGCTCAAAGTAGAGGGGAACGCTTGCCATGGCGCGTACAAGCTCGCGGGTAGAAGCGCGGGGATTGGAAAGACGAGCCTTGAGAAGCGCGGAGGCACGAAGGTCGTAGCCAAAGCCTGCGGTCATAGAAAACAGATGACGAATGAGAATGGGATTTTTTGCCTCCGTCACAACGTTCTGCTGCTGAATGACCATATTCCCGAACTCGGGCAGATAGTCGGAAAGCTTATCGTCAAGACCAAGCTTGCCCTCGGTTACCAGCTGCATAGCGGCGGTACAGGTAATGGGCTTGGTGCAGGAGAAGAGCCAATACAGCTCGTCGCCCTTGACGGGAACGGTGCGCTCGGCGTCGGTAAAGCCCGCGCCGTAGCGGAATACGGTTTTGTGATCAACGGTGACGGCGCAATCGATAGAGGGAATGCCCGCCTCGCCGGTGGAGTCAAGATATTTTTTCAGCACGTCAAAATTCATTGGGAATCCTCCTTAACTGAGACGGATGTGATTGAATCCGCCGATGGCGTCGAGAAGCTGACCCTCACGCTTGTGACAGGTGAAGAGCAGGCACTGACCGCCGCCGTTTGTGTAATCGTGAAGCATGGAAAGGACGTTGACGGCGCGTTTCTCGTCCAGAAGGGAAAGGCTTTCGTCAAGCGTAAGAGGAGGAAGATTTTCGCCGAAGACAAGGTCGGCGAGCGCCATTCGGAGCGACAGATACGCCGCGTCGCGGGTACCCTTGCTCAGCACGTCGATGCTTCTTGTGGAGTTGCCGGCAAATACATTGACCGACATATCCTGGGCCACACCAAGCTCGCTGTATTTGCCGTCGGTGATCTTGCTCATAAGGGCGCCTGCCTTCTCGCGGATACGAGGCGTCACGCTCTTACGAAGACTGTCGGATGCCGAATCGATGGCCTCCATCGCCATCATGACCGATTCGTAGCGGAAGCGGTTTTCCGCAAGCTCCGCGGTGGTTTCATCCAGCTTTGCATAGAGCTTTGCGGGATTTTCCGATGCGGCGGTAAGGGCGATCAGCTCCTTTTCCATAGCGATGCGCTTGGCGGTGGCCGCCGCCAGCTGTTCCTTGGCATAGCGGTGCGCCATTTCCATCTTTTCTACGTCTGCGGAGGCGAGGATCCTTTCGGGATCGTTGTCGCCGACCGAGGAGCGGAGATTTCTCTCGTTGTATCCCGTGAGACCCTCGCTCATTGCGGCGACCAACGCCTTGGCGTTCTGGATGTCGCCCTCCAGACGCTCGCGCTCGGCGCAGATGGCGGAAAGGATATCGGCCGTTTTATTGAGTGCGCTCGATACCGTCTCCACGGTGGGATCGTCAAGGATCACGTCGTAAGTAGCGAGCTTGGCCAGACACTCAGTAAGACGGGTGTTCAATGCCAATTCCTTCTGCTCGCAAACCGCCTTTGCCCGGTCGACGGCGGTATCGTAAGCAATACAATCGTCGCGTGCGGCAAGACAGGCATCAATATGTGCCGCGAATGCGCCGTTTGCAAGCTCGCCGTAGTAGCCGATGGCATCAGCCAAGGCAGCGCGGTTCTTTTGCGCGTCTTTCGCGGAAACCGATTGGAGAATGCCAAGAATGATAAGGAAAATGCCGATGGCGATAATTGCCGCGGTTGCAATTTGGAAGAGAAGAACGCTGCCGCCAAGGATCGGGAGAAGCATACCCGACACGGTGGAAGCGAGGGGGGCAAAGAAGGGAAGGGGAAGAACGGGGGTCTCGGTGGAGAGGGCGATGAGAAGTCCTACCACGCCTGCAAGAAGCAACAGACCGCCGAATACGAATGCAAGAAGCGACAAGGGCTTTGCCGCCGTGATCTTGGCGGACAGGCGGGCGAATTCGCCGGAAAGGGGCTCCTTGCCGCCAAGCTCATCCACCTTGCCGGCACACGCGGCAAGCTCGCGGTCGCCATCTTCCGCATTCTTTACCTTGGAAAGCTCGGCTTGCGCGCCGATGACGGCGGTGGCGTTTTCGGAAAGCCGTCTTTCCAGCTGCTGTGCCTCAAGCACCGTTTCTCTTGTGGGAAGAGGGCCCTCGTAGCCCTTGCCTTCGCGAAGGGCGATCAGCGTCTTTTCCAGCTCTGCCGCCGCATCCTCACGGGCGTGAAGCTCGTCAAAACGGCGAAGAACGGTGCAGTTTTCATAAAGGTTCATGGCGTCCTCGCACTCGCGAAGCTTTGCGCCAAGCTCATTTTCAAGGGCAATGGTGGCGGCGACGGTAGTCTCCTTTGCCACGATCTCCTCGGCCGCTTCTTTTGCGCGGGAAAGCTTTTCCTCAAGGATCAGCTTTTTGGCCTCCAGATCGAAGAGCAGACCGCCTTTTCCGTTCTTGTGAAGCAGGGTCTTGCGGATCTCGTCCAGCTTTCCGGTAGCCTTTTCGGTGTTGATGCCCTCGTTTGCGGCGAAGAGCAGATTTTCAATCGACGCGTTTACGCCGGTTCCGTCCACGGAGGTGCACTCCAGCTGACGGATGCAAGCGGTGCTGACGAAGGTCTCCTGAGAAACGCCGAGGAGCGCACGGCCGGGCTCCTGTCCCTCAAACACCTCGGTGCCCGAAATAAGGTCAATGATCTTGCAGGTTTCGGCATAGTTCTCGTGACCCGCCGCGCCGCGAAGCTGACCGTGGCGCTCGATGCGGTAGGGGTGAGGCTCACCGTTCTTGTCGGGTACCGTCAGCTCCATAGAGCCGCCGGCAACGCCACCGCCCCAGCTGATGCCGCGGTCACGCTCGGTGACCGTACCTGCCGCCTTTCGGGGCATTCCGTAAAGCATAAAGCGAATAAAGGAAAGCACCGTGCTCTTACCCGATTCGTTATCGCCCTCAATGACGTTCATACCGCCGTCAAGGACGAATTCCCGATCCTTGAAGGATCCGTATTCGTTGATCAAAAGCTTTTGAATTTGCATAGGTGCCTCCTTTCTTAAAACAGTATGGGCTTGCCTTCCAAGGCGCAAAGTCCGATGCGGAGCGCCTGAACGGCGATCTTGCGCTCTTCGGCGGTGCCTTCCTTCATCTTGCGGACAAGGGTGCGGAAGTACTCACCGCGAACGCTCATATCCTCCATCAGCGCGTCGGCGTCGTAAAGAGGAACGGTATCGTCGATCACCTCGATCTTGTAAAGACCCGTGATCTTTTCACAGATATGCGCGGGGGAGGGGGTGTAGGAGGGGGGCACGCTACCCGTGAGAACCACGCGAAGGGCGGTATCCTCCTTATAACTGCAGACCGCGGCGCGGCGCAGGATCTTTTCGGCGATTTCGCTGTCATTGTCAGCACCGGTCACGTCGATCTGCTCGATCATATAGCGGTGACGGGCAACGCGAACCTTCTCGTAGCGAAGCTTGCCGTCGGTCACGTCCAGCATCATAACGCCGCCGAAGTCCGTCTCGTCAAAGCTTCTGCCCTCAAGGCATCCGCTGTACGCCACCACCGTTCCGCCAAGCTCCTCTATGTCGGGCGCGTTGTGGATGTGTCCCAGCGCCGCATAGGCAAAGGGCGAATCGGTAAAGTCACGGGGCGTGATGGGGGCGTAGCGGGAAATAGCCGAGGCGGTGTCCGCGTGGGCGCAAAGAATATTGAACCGATCGGGATCTGCCTTCACGGGCGTCTCAAGAGGATCCTTCTCATAGCGCGCTGAGGTAAAGGCATAGCCGTAGACGGTGACGCCCAGCTCGGGAAAATCGAAGGAGGACATCTCCTCACTGTCAAAAATACGTACGTTTTCAGGGAATTCGCAGGAATACAAGCCGCCCTTGACGTAGGGGTCGTGATTGCCGGGGCTGATGACCACGGGGCATCCCGCCTTTCCCAGCATATCCGCCACGAAACGGACGGTATTGACGTTGGTATAGCCGCTGTCAAACAGGTCGCCTGCGATCAGCATAAGATCGATGCGGTGATTGCGGACAAGGCACATCAAGCTCTTGAAAAGCTCGCGTTGTTCCTCGCGTCGTTTTTCGCTTGTGATGGGGTCAAGACCCGCAAAAGAGCCGTCCAGATGCAGGTCGGCACAATGTAAAATCTTCATGGATAAACCTCCAAGGATAATCTACTGAAATTATACCATAAAACGGGGGTTCCTGCAAGGGAATTTTGAAAAAACCGACGAAATATAAACCTTGACAATCCTCGCGATTTGTATTATAATATTTCTATTATAACTTTAGTAAGATGAAGCGTCCGAAAGGAGAATATATATGTACAGAATCCTGAGAAAAAAGGAGCTGAACCCTACGGTCACCTTGATGGATATCGAGGCCCCTCTGGTGGCACGTGCCGCCGAGCCGGGACAGTTCATCATCCTTCGTGTGGACGAAGAGGGCGAGCGCATTCCCCTTACCATCGCAGATTTTGACCGCGAGAAGGGAAGCGTCACCATCATTTTCCAGATCGTCGGTGCCACCACCGAAAAACTGAATCACAAGAACGAGGGCGATACTATCACCGATTTTGCGGGCCCCTTGGGTCGCGCTACCGAGACGGAAGGTCTTAAGAAGGTAGCGGTCGTTGGTGGCGGCGTTGGATGCGCCATTGCCTATCCCGTTGCCAAGAAGCTGTTTGAGAGCGGATGCGAGGTGCACTCCATCGTGGGCTTCCGCAATCGCGACCTTGTGATCCTTGAGGACGAATTCCGTGCCAAGAGCACAAAGCTCGTGCTGATGTCCGACGACGGGAGCTGCGGCGAGAAGGGTCTTGTGACCGACGCTTTGCGCCGCCTCATTGAAAGCGGCGAACAGTATGACCGCGTTATCACCATCGGTCCCCTTATTATGATGAAATTCGTGTCGAAGCTGACTAAGGAATACGGCATTCCCACGGTGGCCAGCATGAACCCCGTTATGATCGACGGCACGGGTATGTGCGGCGGTTGCCGACTGACGGTTGGCGGCAAGACCAAGTTCGCGTGTGTGGACGGTCCCGAGTTTGACGCCCACGAGATCGATTTTGACGAAGCAATGGCTCGTTCCTCTATGTACCGTGACTTTGAGCGCCACGCGTATGAGGAGACCTGTAACCTTTTCAAGAAAACGGAGGGCTGAGAGATGGCAAATATGTCGCTGAAGAAAAACGAGATGCCCTCGCAGGCACCCGACGTAAGAAATGCTAACTTCCTTGAGGTGGCTCTTGGATATACCCCCGAGCAGGCGGTGGACGAGGCCAAGCGTTGCCTGAGCTGTAAGAACCGCCCCTGTGTTGGCGGTTGTCCCGTTAATATCCGTATCCCCGAGTTTATCGCCAAGGTTGCGGAGGGCGATTTTGAGGGCGCTTACGAGGTGATCACCGCCTCCAGCTCGCTTCCCGCCGTTTGCGGACGCGTTTGTCCCCAGGAATCCCAGTGCGAAAAATACTGCGTAAGAGGCATCAAGGGCGAGCCTGTGGCGATCGGTCGCCTTGAGCGCTTCGTGGCGGATTGGCACAACGCCAATTCCGATAAGAAGCCCGTAAAACCCGAAAGCAACGGCCATAAGGTGGCCATCGTTGGCTCGGGACCTTCGGGTCTCACCTGCGCGGGTGACCTTGCCAAGCTTGGCTATGAGGTGACGGTGTTTGAGGCTCTTCACACCGCGGGCGGCGTTCTTGTGTACGGCATTCCCGAATTCCGTCTTCCCAAGGACATCGTCAAGAAGGAGATCGAGACGCTGAAGGCACTTGGCGTTAAGATCAAGACCAATGTGATCATCGGTAAGACCATTTCCGTGGACGAGCTTCTCGGTGAGTACGGCTTCGAGTCGGTATTTATCGGTTCGGGTGCGGGTCTTCCCAAATTTATGAATATCAAGGGCGAAAACCTTAAGGGCGTGTATTCCGCCAACGAGTTTTTGACCCGTGTGAACCTGATGAAGGCGTATAAGCCCGACAGCAATACCCCCATTCAGCACGGCAAGCACGTGATGGTGGTGGGCGGCGGAAACGTGGCGATGGACGCGGCGCGCTCCGCCAAGAGACTGGGCGCAGACGTTACCATCGTGTACCGCCGTACCGAGGCAGAGCTTCCCGCCCGTCTTGAAGAGGTCGAGCACGCCAAGGAGGAGGGCATCCACTTCCGCATGCTGACAAGTCCCCTTGAGATCCTCGGCAATAGCGAGGGCTGGGTGGACGGTCTTGTTTGTGAGAAAATGGAGCTTTCCGAGCCCGACGCCTCGGGCAGAGCCCGTCCCGTTCCCGTGCCCGACAGTGCATTCCGCATTGAGGCGGACTGCGTGATCATGGCCATCGGAACCTCGCCCAATCCTCTTATCAAGTCTACCACAAAGGGACTTGAGACCGAGAAGTGGGGCGGCATTATCGCAGACGAGAAGGGTCTGACCTCCCGCGAGGGCATCTATGCAGGCGGTGACGCCGTAACAGGCGCCGCAACCGTCATCCTCGCCATGGGCGCAGGCAAGACCGCCGCCGCGGCTATTGACGAGTACATCCAAAACAAATAAATACACAACGGCACCGAGAAAGCTCGGTGCCTTTTTTGTCTGTAAAGGAAATGATAAATTGATGTTTATAGGTGTGTTCGCACTCGCGTTGTAGCCTTCTCTTAGAAAGAGAAGGTGTCGCGGAACGCGACGGATGAGTGTGCGCCGATTAGCGTAACATCAGAATCCGCACCCTCATCAGTCACCT
Source organism: Eubacteriales bacterium (assembly GCA_045613705.1). GTDB lineage: Bacteria > Bacillota > Clostridia > Oscillospirales > CAG-272 > RGIG8775. The sequence goes on from JAZLBM010000105.1 coordinate 7,032, forward strand.
TCGGTGACAGCTTCCCCATCTTGGGGAAGCCTTTGGTTCGGCGTGTTCAAACTGCACCGAAAAATCAAAATTTATCTCACGGGGCATAATCTTTCCATTCCTTCACACAATAATGGCGGAGGCAATATGCTGATAGGGGGAGCATAAAGTTTCCCAATTTGCCACGGGAGTGTTTAAGCCAAAGGTGAATGTGGTAACAATAATGGCAGAGGCGAGTGAAAAGGTAAAGGAAAGGTGAAGGAATGAGCGTCAAACGAGGAGATATTTTTTATGCGGATCTGAGCCCTGTGGTGGGATCCGAGCAAGGGGGACTTCGCCCCGTGCTGATCATTCAGAACGATATAGGCAACCGATACAGCCCCACGGTGATCGCGGCGGCGATTACATCCAGACTGAGCAAGACCCATCTGCCCACGCATATTGACATATACGCGGAGAAGGCAGGGCTTTCCAAGGATTCCGTGATCCTTCTTGAGCAGGTGCGAACGCTGGATAAACGGCGCCTCAAGGAGAAGATGGGTCATTTGGATGACGAGGTGATGCAGGTGGTAAACTCCGCCATTGCCGTCAGCTTCGGGCTGGATACGGGTGCGCGTGGAACGGCTACTGCCGCTACGTCCGATCCCGATGCGCCGAACGTGAGTATCGGCTAATTTTGCGAAGATCCTTGATTTTTTTGTGCGTTCGTATTATAATACCGATAGGAACGCTGTGGGATGCGGTGCGCCGCGTCCCACTTTTTTGTAAAGGAAATTGCTATGGTGTATTCCACGACTTATGAAACGCGCTGGCACGATACCGACGCCAACCGTGTGCTTCGCCCCGGTGCGATGCTGACCTATTTTGAGGAGACTGCCGATCGCCATATCCGCAGCGTTGGCAAATCTCTTGACGATATGCGCGACGAGGACAAGGTAGGCTTTATTTTGTCGCGTATGACGATGGTGTTTTACCGCCCCGTCCCTGCCGACGTAGTGCTCACGGTAGAGACCTGGACGTCGGAGGGCAGAGGCTTTTCCACCGAGCGAAGCTTCCGTGCCAAGGTAGACGGCGAGATCGTAGCCGAGGCCACCAGTATGTGGGCACTTGTCGACGTGGAGGCGCGTCGCCCCGTGAAGATCGAAAACGCGCCCTTTGAATTTTGTCACGAGCCGCCCCTTACCCTTGACGCCCCCGTTCGCGTTGCCATTCCTCGCGATCTTGCCCTTGAGGCGGTTGGTGAGCGCCGGATCGCATACAGCGACATCGACTACAATATGCATATGAACAATACCCGTTACCCCGATATGCTTTGTGATTTTATGCCCGATATGACAGGCAAGCGCATGCGCCGCGTGACCATGTCCTTCGTCCGCGAGGCGGCGCTTGGGCACAGCCTTACCGTTCTCCGTGGCGAGCGGGACGGCAAGCAGTATTTTCGCACCGTCGACGGTGACGCCACCTGCCTTGAGGCCGAGGCGGAATTTATAGATATCACTTAAAAAAACGCCCTTTTAGGGCGTTTTTTAATATTTCGGCTTTTTGACAAGCCACCGCCAAAGAAGCTTGCGGATCGCCTCGGCAGGGAAGACCAAAAGGGCGGAGAAAAGGGCGGTCTTCAGCTCCGAGGGG
>JAZLBM010000106.1:0-3981 GCA_045613705.1 Eubacteriales bacterium
TTCAAATTTTGATTTATCGGCATGTTCGCAGTCGCTCTGTAAGGCTCCCTCCGGGAGGGAGCTGGCGCGGAACGCGACTGAGGGAGCCCGCGCAACAAAATCTTTTGCGCCTTGATATGGCAAGTGCTATTCGCTCATCTCACAGGCTCCTTCCGTCACACTTCGTGTGCCACCTCCCTCTCGGAGGGAGGCTTTAAGTGCACCGACGAACAGACCGATAAACATCAATTTGCCGAAAAAGGAAGGCTTTTGCCTTCCTTTTTCGCTCTTTCTATTGCTTTTTTCGGAATTTTTTGGTATACTGAACCCAATGAAATAACGGAGGCTTTTTGAATGCGGAATTTGACCTTCAAAAATGCGAAATGGATCTGGACGGGTGCGGAAGCTCGTCCCAACGAATACGGAGAATTTTATTCTTCCTTTGATTTCAGCGGCGGGGAGACCCGTCTTCTCATCGCGGCGGACAGCAACTACGCCGTGTATCTCAACGGTGCGCTCTGTACCTTCGGTCAGTATGCGGACTACCCCTACGACAAGGTATACGACACCGTGGATCTCACCCCCTTCTGCCGCGAAGGCAAGAACCATCTTGCCATCACCGTCTGGTACTACGGCATTGAGACCACGCAGGTCTACTATCCCGGTGAGGCCGGCGTGATCTTTGAGGTGTTCTCGGGCGACAATTCTGTCGTTTGCAGCTCCGAAGCCACCGCCTCCCGTATGAGCCGCGCGTATCGCAACCACGGGGAAAAGCAGATCACGGGGCAGATCGGCTTCAGCTATCATTACGATGCTACCGCCGAGGACGGCTGGCGCGAGGGTGAGCTTTGCGGCTTTACGGAGAGCGTCGCAGCTGCCATCGACGCGCCTCTTCGTCCCCGTCCTTGCGAGAAATTGACTCTTGGCGCGCCTGCCACGGCAAAATTTGTCAAGGAGATCGCGCCGAGTCATACCCTTTACGATCTTGGCGTCAACACGGTTGGCTTCTTGTACATCGAAACCGAATCGGAGGAGCCCGCGACCCTTCTGATCTCCTACGGTGAGCATATCGCCGACGGATGCGTCCGTCGCATCATCGGTCAGCGAGACTTCAGCGTAGAGGTTACCATTAAGGCAGGCGAGACGGTATATCTCAACCCCTTCCGCCGTCTTGGTTGCCGCTATCTTGAGGTGGAAAGCGCGTCGCCCGTGACCGTCAAGCGCGTCGGCATCGCCCCCACCGATTACCCCCTTGCACGAAAGCCTCGCCCGGCGCTTACCGCGGCGGAAGAGGAGATTTACGATATTTGCGAGCGCACTCTGTTGCTCTGTATGCACGAGCATTACGAGGATTGCCCCTGGCGTGAGCAGGCGCTGTACGCTATGGATAGTCGCAATCAGATGCTCTACGGCTACTACGCCTTCGGCGAGACGGTCTTCCCCCGTGCCAGCCTTGACCTGATGGCGCGCGACCGCCGCGAGGACGGACTTTTGTCTATGTGCTATCCTATGCGCAAGGATATGGTCATCACCTCCTTCTCGCTCCATTATTTCCTCGCGTGTGAGGAATATCTCCGCTATTCGGGCGACAAGGCCTTCCTTGAGGAGATCTATCCCAAGCTCGAGAGCGTGATGAGCGTTTTCCTGAACCACACCGATGACAAGGGGCTTATAGCACCCTTCAACGGTAGCTGTTATTGGAACTTCTATGAGTGGGAGCCCTACCTCAGCGGCAACGATCCCACACTGGCGGGCGCCCCCCATCTTGTGATGAATGCCCTGGCGTCGTTGGCACTTGCCCGTATGGCGGATATTTCGGATGCTCTTGGCAAGACCCACCGCTACCGCGAGATCGTGGCGGCGATGAACAAGTCCATTCGCGACGAATTCTATATGCCCGAAACGGGTCTTTACCGCAACCATAAAAACACCGACCGCACGAGCGTGCTCGGAAACTCTCTGGCGGTGCTCTGCGGCGCGTCTGTAGGCGACGAGGCAAAGGACGTTTGCCGTCGCGTGCTCTCCGACGAGAAGATCACCCCCGTATCTCTCAGTATGAGATGCTTCCTCTACGATGCTCTCCTTGCGGCCGACCGCGAGGGCTATGCCGACTTTATCCTTAAGGATATCGAGCGCATCTTTCGTCCGATGGTGGAGATGGGCATCGGTACCGTTTGGGAGACGGAGGACGGCGAGCGCGCCTTCAGCAACGCGGGCAGTCTTTGCCACGGCTGGAGCGCATTGCCCATTTACTATTACCACATTCTGAAGGAAGATTGACAAACGATCCTCCTTGTGATACAATAAGAAAGATTTTTTGGGAGGTGACGAGAATGGAACAGGATCCCCGACTTGTGGGTGCTGCGGCACTGGCCTATCTTGGTGACAGCGTGCTGGAGCTTCTTGTACGCGAGCGCCTGGTGGGGCAGGGAATTTATCAGTCCCGCAAGCTGAACCGTATGGCACTGGACTATGTGACGGCTCCGAAGCAAGCGGCGGCGGCAGCGCGCATTTTGCCCCTGCTTACCGAAGAGGAGACCACCGTCTTTCACCGCGGCAGAAATCTGGATCACGCCAACGTCCCCAAAAGCGCGACCAAGAGTGAATATCTGATGGCAAGCGGATTTGAAGCCGTTTTCGGATATCTTCATCTCAAAGAAGACCGCGCGCGGATGACCGAGCTGTTCCGCGCCGCCTATCCCGTAGAATAATAAAAGAGAGGTATATGAATATGAACAATCCCAAGGTAAAAATCACCGTACGCGACCACGGTACTATGATCGCCGAGCTGTATCCCGAAATGGCACCCAAGACGGTTGAAAACTTTATCAAGCTTGTAAAGGAAGGCTTCTACTCCGGTATGATCTTCCACCGCGTGATCCCCGGCTTTATGATCCAGGGCGGCGGCTTTACCGAGTCCCACGAGCAGAAGCACGCGGACTCCATTCGCGGCGAATTCCGTGCCAACGGCTTTGCCCAGAACACCCTCAAGCACACCCGTGGCGTGCTTTCCATGGCGCGCACTATGGATCCCAACTCCGCAAGCTCTCAGATTTTCGTAATGCATAAGGATTCTCCCCATCTCGACGGTCAGTATGCCGGCTTCGGTAAGGTGATCGAGGGCGCGGAGGTGATCGATACCATCGCAAACGTGGACACTACCACCAAGATGTTCTACTATCAGGATTGGCCCGTTGACGACGTGGTCATCGAGAGCATGGAGATGCTCGAGGACTGATGGCAAAGATCAAATGGCGCGGCGGCGCCCTCCTCGGTCCCGTTCCTCCCGTAATGGTCAGCTGCGGCGATATGGAGAGATCCAATATCGTGACGGTGGCGTGGACGGGTATCCTCAACACCATTCCGCCCAAGACCTATATCTCCCTTCGTCCTTCCCGATATTCCTATGAGATCATCAAGGAAAAGAGGGAGTTCGTCATCAATCTGACCACGGCAGACCTTGTCCGCACGGCGGATTCCTGCGGTGTGTACACGGGACGCAAGGTGGATAAGTTTGCCAAATACGGTCTGACCAAGGCCGAGGCCTTTGAGGTGTCGGCGCCCGTGATTGGCGAGAGCCCCCTGTCTCTTGAATGCAAGGTGACGGATATCATTCCCCTAGGCAGTCACGATATGTTCGTTGCCGACGTGGTTGCAGTGGACGTGGACGAGGCGCTTCTCGATAAGGACGGAAAGCTCCATCTTGATCGTGCCCATCTTGCCGCCTTTGCCCACGGCGAGTATTTCGAGCTTGGCAAACGAATCGGCACCTTCGGCTTTTCCGTCAAAAAGAAGAAAAAGCCCCAGGGTCAAAAAAAGAAATAACAGCAAAGGACGCGCGAATTTCGTGTGTCCTTTTTTATTCTGTAAATTGATGTTTATCGGTGTGTTTCAAATTTTAGTTTGAACGAGATGGCTACACAAAGCCTTCTCCAAGATGGGAGAAGGTGGCGCCGCAGGCGACGGATGAGGTTGCGGAATTTAAGCAAACAAAACGGCGAG
>JAZLBM010000107.1:0-4868 GCA_045613705.1 Eubacteriales bacterium
TAGGGGCGATTCACGAATCGCCCGCAACGAGCGGTGCGCACCCGTGAAATGGCGTGAATCCTACATTTCGGGCGATTCGTGAATCGCCCCTACGGCGTTTGTGCAACGCCGCTTTGTCGCACCAAACCCACCGATAAATCAAAATTCACCATTTAATAATGGTACCTTTTCCGCATTCCTATGAGGAAAGCGACGGTTACCGCCGCGGCGGCGAGCTCCGCCACAATGATGGACGCCCAGATGCCGTCCAGCTCCCAGATGAGGGGAAGAAGCAGAATGGAGGTCACCTGGAAGAGCAGGGTTCGAAGGAAGGACATGGTCGCCGACACAAGTCCGTTGTTGAGGGCGGTAAAAAAGCCCGAGCCGAAGATGGCAAGTCCCGAAAATAGGAAGGAGAAGGAGCAAAAAACGAAGCCACGCAGGGTCATCTCAAAAAGCGACGGGTCGTAGCCCACGTAGAGGAGCGACAGGGGCTTGGCAAGCGCAAGGCTCAATATCACCATTCCCACCGAGGACACGGCAAGGAGGGCAAGGCTCTTGCGAAGCAGGCTCATCAGCTCGCCGTAGTTCTCTGCCCCAAGGTTATAGCCCACCACGGGCGCCACGCCGATGGAGTAGCCGATAAAGATAGAAATGAAGATAAAGCAGACGTACATCAGCACGCCGTAGGCCGCCACGCCGTCCTCGCCTGCATATTTCATCAGCTGAACGTTATAGAGCATTCCCACAAGTGACATGGACAGGTTGCTCATCAGCTCCGAGGAGCCGTTGGTGCAGGTCTTGAGGAGCGCGCGCCCGTCAAAGACCGTGCGACCGAGGCGAAGCAGGCTTGTGTTCCTTCTGCCGAAATACACGAGGGGGATCACGCCACCCACCAGCTGGCTTGTGGCCGTTGCCGCCGCCGCGCCCACGATGCCCCAACGGAACACCGCGATAAACAGGGCGTCAAGCACCATATTGGTCACACCCGCCGCCACGGTGGCGTAAAGTCCCGCCTGGGGCTTCTCTGCCGTGACGAAATAGCTCTGAAACTCCATCTGGAGCATAAAAAAGGGCAGCGCCAGAAGAATGATGCGCCCGTAGATGACGCAGTCGTTCAGCATCTCACCCTCGGCACCGAGGAGGGATGCCACGGGGCGAATAAAGATGATACCCAGCACCGCCACCAAGACGCCGAGGGACGCCGAGGTATAGGTCAGAAGCGAAAACAGGCGGTTGGCGCGGGGCATATCACCCTCTCCCATGGTCTTTGCGATAAGGGCGCTTCCGCCCGTTCCGAACATAAAGCCGAAGGCGCCGAGGATCATCAAAAAGGGCATAATGAAATTCACGGCGGCAAAGGAGGTCTTGCCCACGAAGTTGGACACAAAGAAGCCGTCCACGATGCCGTAGATGGACGTGAAGATCATCATAGCGATGGAGGGCAGGGTGAACCGCAAAAGTCGCCGATAGGTGAAGTGGTCAGACAGCTGGATGGTCATTGCTCTCTCCCAAAAAAGCGAAGGGCAAACTCGGCCACCGCGGGGGTCAGCGCCTTGATCTCCCAATCGCCGGTATTGACGGTGAGATGGTAGGTGCCGCGCACGCCCCAAAGGCTACCCGTCAGAATGTTACGGGTCTTGGCGCGGTTGCGGTCGATGCGGCGCATCTGTCGCACCAGCTCGCGAGGGGTGGGGTTCTCGCCCGCCTCCGCTCTCTCAAGGCAACGGCGCACCTTGGCGTCGGTGTCGGCACAAACGAAGATGTGGAAGGGCTTGTGGTCGGCCAGGAATACGTCGGCGTTCCGTCCCACGATGACACAGTCCCGTCCCGCCTCGGCAATGCGCTCGATGACCCGCTTCTGCGCAAGCAAAAGCTCGGTGTTGGGCACCTGCATCACGGCGGCACCCGAAAGCGACTGACGGAAGGTCAGGGGCACACTGCGCCAAGCCTCACTATCGATGGCCTTTTCCACGTAATTCTCGTCAAGACCCTGCTCCGCCGCAATGGCGGCAATGATCTCGCGGTCGTAATAATCAAATCCCAAGTGCTCGGCAAGGCGCTTGCCAAGCTCGCGTCCGCCTGAGCCAAACTCGCGGCTGATGGTAATAATTCTCATACTTCCCTCCTAATATCAAAAGATACTGAGTCCCAGGCGTCTGCTGAGCATCGCCAAGGCGCGAACACCCGCAACGCTGTTTCCCTTTGCATCAAGGGCGGGCGAATAGATACCGATGCCCATACGCCCCGGCACCGCGGCAAAAATACCGCCGCCCACACCGCTCTTGGCGGGAACGCCCACCCGAAGGGCAAACTCACCCGAGCCGTCATACATACCGCAAATGGTCATAATGGCGTTCACGTAACGGGCGTGCTCCTCCTTCACGATCTCCTCGCCGTCCACCGAGCAGCCGTGGTTGGCCAGCACGAAGGCGATCCTCGCCATATCGCGGCAGGTGGCCTTGATGGAGCAGGCCTTGAAGTACATATCCAGCACCTCGTCCACGTCGGCGTCGATCATGCCGTAGGCCTTCAGCATATAGGCGAGGGCGCGGTTCTTGTTGCCCGTGGCCTTCTCCGAAAGGTAGACCGCCTCGTCTACCGCAAGGGTGTCGTTGCCCGAAAGCCGACGGGCAAGGGTCAGAAGTCGGTGGAATTTTTCGCCGTAATCCGCCCCGCGGATCAGGGTGCAAAGGGCGATGGCACCCGCGTTGATCATGGGGTTGATGTGCTCGCCCGACAGGGCGCGGTCGCTGTAGTTGAAGGCATCAAAGGGCTTGCCCGTGGCCTCCACGCCGCAAAGCGCCTCCACCGCCTCTGTGCCGCAATCCTCAAGCGCCAGCAGGAGGATGCCCGGCTTCACCATACTCTGCATAGTAAAGGGCTTGTCAAACTCGCCGCCTGCGGTCATGCTTCCGTCCTCGGCTATCACGCAGATACCGAGGTCGCGGGGGTCGGCTTTGGAAAGCTCGGGGATGTAGGATGCCACCTTGCCCGTCGCCGTGTAGGGGCGGCATTCTTCTATAATTTCATCGATCAGTTGCTTCATTGATTGCTCCTTTGCCATCGCCGATCCTTCGGGCGACGGCGATCCTCTCGCGGTACATTGCGTCAAGCACCTCGTCGGGAAATTCCGTGCGAGGGCCGCATTCAAGAGACAAAACGCCGCTGAAATCCACCTCGCGGAGGGCGGCGGAAAAGTCCTGCCAGTCAATCGTTCCCGTCGTGGGCACCAGATGCTCGTCCCGACCGCCCATATTGTCGTGAACGTGAAGCACGCGGATGCCGTCGCGGTGGCCGCGGAGTGCGTCCCCGGGCGTGCCCCAACGGGGATCGGCGTTCACGTGCCCCGTGTCAAGGCACATACGAAAATTGGGATGCGCCATCTCGCCCACGAAATCGGCAATCTCGGCGGGGGTGGAGAGCGAAAAGTCCACGAATGGCATATTTTCAAGGCAGATCGTCACGTCCTCGGCCTCGGCCACCCGAAGGAGCCGCGCCATAAAGTCCCGATTGATAGCGCGCGTCTCGGCGGCGCGACCCGTCTTTTTGTCATCAAGACCGCAGGGCATCAAGGGATGCACCACCCAGTATTTCGCTCCAAGCAGGGCGGTGGCGCGGATGGAACGGGACATCTTCTCAAGGCGCTCGGCGCGGTCGTCCTCGCCCCCGTCCCGAATGGGAAAGCGCCAAGGGCCGTGCACCTGCCAGATGGTGATGCCCGCCTCGTCGGCAAGCCGCTTCTGCTCCCTGATATACGCCTCAAAGTCCCCGTCCCCAAGGGTATAGGGAAGCTTCTCGGTGTCGGCCATATTGAAATCGTAGCAGGAAAAGCCGTAGGCGGCAAGGCGCGCGAAATGCTCCTCGCCCCATTGGCGAGCGTCCGATATTCCGATCCTCATATGCTTCCCTCCCTTTCATAATCGTTTGTTCTTACATATTATACCACATCACGCGCGGTTTTTCAATCGGGAAAGCAAAAGAAAAACAGCCCCGGAACGGGGCTGTGGTCGTTATATGGATGCATCCGCACCCTCTTCGGTCATAACAGACAACAAAATCCGTTTTCTCCGCTTGAGGTGACGAACAACGGCAACTGCCTCCAGCACGGGACTTGCCAAGCAAAACGCCATACAAGGCGCAAAGATAACGGTAAACAAAGGTTCGACATCCAAAGTCGACATGGAAAGCAGGGCGACCCAAAGCCCCCACGCAAGAAAGGTGACGGCAAACAATATGGCGTTGAGAACAGGATCAATTTTCCGTATACTCTTGACCAGGCAAAAAATGCCGTCCAGAAAATATAGGAACGTCGCCAACAAAGCCACAAGAAACTGACAAGCAAACAATCCCAAAGCCGTACCGGGATCAACCATCGAGGCATCCACTCGGAGCAAGCAGATGATAACGGCAAACCAAATTGCGTTGGCAACAGTGATGCATAGGCTGATCATTGCCAAGGGTTTCCCACCTATGCGCTTTTTCACTTCTTTCCTTGCTTCGCGCTTTTCCATATCCCCACCGCCTTTCTGTGATTAGTATAGCATAAAATCGGGGGGATTGCAAGGCGTTGGCGGGAAATCACGCCGAAGGCGTGTATATCATCAGACCGAAGGTCTGTATATCATCAACACGAAGTGTTGTATATCATCAAGCCGCAGGAAAATGCACGCTGGCGCGTGATGAGATACAAGGGCGGCTCGCCGCCCTTGATGATATGCACCGCACTTCGTGCGGTGATGATATGGCAAGCCTGCGGCTTGGATAAAAAAATACCGAGAACAAAGTTCTCGGTATTTTTTGGCTGGGGCACTAGGATTCGATTCTCGTCGCGACACCGCAAAGCCGAGTTTTTGATTTCGGCTTTGCTACGCTCCTCGGTCAGTCGC
>JAZLBM010000108.1:0-2159 GCA_045613705.1 Eubacteriales bacterium
AAATAAACGCAATTGCCATTTTTTACACCAAGTGTTTTTTTGCCGTGTGCCTCACCAAAGGTCACGTTGTTTCCTTCGATGGTATACTGAGGATTGCCCATATTGTCATTCCAGCTTTTCATTTTTTCAAAGTCAAGCTCCCAGAGGAAATCGGGCGCGGGCTCGGCCTCGATGTCAATGGCAAACGAAGGCATGCTCAAAAGGCATATGGTGGCCATTAACGCGGCTATGGTTGACACGAATTTCGTCATCTTGTTTTTCACGGCTAAACTCCTTGATGATGGATTTGCGGCAAGTTCTTCTTGTATTTTGGAAAAGAAACTGACGGTAATAGTATACTATAAAACCAGACTACAGTCAAGTGGTTGTCAAACGAAAAGGCTACACATATTGACACTTATCGTTTGTTTGTTTTCGGAATGATAAAGAGCATATCTTGAAGTATGATCCCTTTGTGCAGAAAAAAGACCGACGAGCGAAAACTCATCGGTCTTTTTTGGTGCGGGCAAGAGGACTTGAACCTCCATGAAATTGCTTTCACTAGAACCTGAATCTAGCGCGTCTGCCAATTCCGCCATGCCCGCATATTCGATTGCCCCGCGATACGGCTTGAAACATAGTCGCCTTGCTCCATCCGTCGCAATTCTCCTTGTTTCTGCGCCTTCTCAAACTCGCTTCATCACCCACCGGGGCGCTCGTTTTCGAAGCTGCCAATTCCGCCATGCCCGCATAGGACAACGATACTATTATACACAATTTGCGGAAAAAGTCAATAGGTTTCAAGAAAAATCTTTTGAAAAAATTTCGGTGCCCCAATTTTCGCAAAACTATCAAGAAGACTCTTGAAACGGGCGGTCATTCGTGATACAATATAAGCAGAAAATATCGGACCTCGGAGGCGAGTATGAAGATCACCAAAGAAATGACCACGAAAATACGCGAAACGGTAGCGTCCTACCTTGGAGAGGTGGGCAGTGCCGCGCGCAATGATATACTGGATAGCGTTATGGCGCGTATGGGACTGACCGAGCGACAGATGCAGGATCACAACCCATCGGGAACCTACCACACCCTCCGCAGCTACGTGGGCGGTCTTGTGGACACCCTTACGTCGGACGGAAGCCTGACCCTCTCCAATCACCTTTACAGCCTTGCCTCGGGCGAGACCGTGACGGTGCAGATGTGGCAATGCAAGGAAGCGGTCAAGACACTGCTTCTCGGCGGCAAATATCAGAAGTATCAAGTGTTTGAGGAGATCGACCGCTACTTCGGCGCCGACGTGACGCCCTCCAAGCAGGACAACACGGTTTTGCATTCTATGGTCGGCATTATTCTCGGCGAGCTTGTAAAGGACGGCGACGTGACGCTGGACGATGACGGCTACACCCTTCGCAAGAAGGAAAAGCTGTCTTGGGATCAGCCTATGGAAAGGGAAGACTTCAAGAAGGCCTTCCTCGCCCGTATTCACTCTATGGGCGGCCCCTTCTTTGAGTATTTCGTATGCCATCTTTTGGAGAAATATTATTCCGTCACAGGTCGCACGGTGCTTGTGTGCGAGGTGACGGGCGGCACACAGGACGGCGGCATTGACGTTGTCGTGGACACTCGTGACGGTCTTGGCTTCTGTGATCACGTTCTGGTGCAGGCCAAGTGTCGCGACAAGATGCACGTAACCGAGAAAGAGGTGCGGGAGTTCTACGGCGCGCAGAACGCGCTTGAGGGCAGCCGCGGCATCTACATCACCACCTCCACCTTCCACGAGGGGGCACAGAGGCTTCTGGATTCCCTTGACAACTGTGTGGGCGTGGACGGCGACAAGGTGTTTGCCCTTGCGGAGCGTACGGCGTACGGTATGATCAAGGGTAAGAACGGATATCGCTTCGACGAAACGATTTTTGAGAAATAAGAGCGCAACCTTTTTGGAATTTTATCGACTGGCGTTGACATTGCGGGCATAAAGTGCTATAATGCTCCGGTAATGTCAACGCTGTTTTTAAGGAGGGCAATATGGATCAGATAAAACGAAGTAACAAAACGGTCTTGTATCTGTATTTGTTGCTTTCCTTCTTATATTTTGTAAGCTATATCACGCGTCTGAGCTTCGCGGCTACCATGACCGAGATGATCTCGGTGGGCGTGCTTGACAAGGAGCAGGCGGG
>JAZLBM010000109.1:0-2240 GCA_045613705.1 Eubacteriales bacterium
CGTCAGGTGAAGGATCAGGTTGGTGGAGCCGCCCGTTGCCATAAGCACGCGGATGGCGTTCTCAAGGGACTTGCGATTGATGATGTCAAGGCATCGGATATCCTTTTCAACCAGTTCAACGATCTTACGACCTGTCATCTCGCTGATGCGCATCTTCTCGGCAGAAACGCCAAGACAGGAGGCAGAATCGGGCAATGCGATACCCATGGCCTCGGTGAGGGTCTGACAGGTGTTGGCCGTTCCCATAATGGGGCACGCGCCCGCGCTTCCGTACAGACATCCCTCGTGCTTGGTCATTTCCTCAAGGGTGATCTCGCCCGAGGTATAACGGTTGTAAAGATGGAAGCTGTCGGTGCCGCACACAAGGGTCTGTCCCTTGTAGCTTCCGGGAAGCATAGCGCCACCGGGCAAATAAATGGTAGGCTTATTGGCAGAAACCGCCGCCATCAGCTGGGCGGGCACGTTCTTGTCGCAACCGCCGATGAGAACCACGCCGTCAAAGGGATGACGCTCGATCAGCTCCTCGGTGGTGATGGACAGAAGGTTGCGATATACAAGGCTCGAAATATCGAAGAAGACCTCGCAAATAGACAGGGTGTTGACCTCAAGAGGAAATCCTCCCGCCGCCCATACGCCGCGCTTGACGGCCTCCGACAACTGACGGAAGTGTACGTGACCGGGGTTGGTCTCCGCCCACGTGTTGATAATACCGATAATGGGCTTTTCAATGTCCTCATCGGTGTAACCCATAGACTTGAGAAGCGCGTTGCGGATCAGACCCGTACGGTCTCCTCTCTTTTTCCATTTGGGAGAATAATTGTGTTCCATAGTATTTTCCTTTCCCGATTTTTTCGGTGAATACGTACGTTTGCCGAATTTCGGCACTTAACGTCTTCATTATAGCACGCGATATGGACAAATGCGATAGACTTTTCACGCCAAAATATTGACTTTTGTGACTTTTCGGCGTATAATGCAATTGACAACCTGCAAGGAGGCACGCTATGACCGAAACCGTACTTTCCCAGATCTACGGATGCAATATGGATCTGTACTTTTGCGGCGAACGCCCCAATACCCCCTATCACGAATTCGGCCCCTCCACGAGAAGCCATTTTCTCATCTGTCTTGTGACGGAGGGCGAGGCCACTCTCTTTGGAAGAGAGAAGAATGTGACCTTTGGCAAGGGCGACTTTATCATCGTCTTTCCCGACGTTCCCTGCCACTATCGCGCAGGCGAATCCTGGGCGCTGAAATGGGTTGGCGTGGGAAGCGCAGACCTTGCCGTCTTTCTCGGACGTCTCGGTATCACCCCCGACGCGCCCACCGTTCCCTGCTCCGATCCCACGGAGGCCGAGGCGATCCTGGATAAGATCCGCGAGCTTTCCGCGTCGCCCTCTCCCTCTCGCACCATGCGAATGAAGGGGCTTCTGTGCGAGCTGATCGCTATGATCGCCGAAACGAGAGAAAAGAAAAACGCCCTGCCGTCGATGCGGTCGGGCGAGATCTTAAATTACATTTCCGCAAACTACGCCGAAGAGATCCGCGTAGAGCAGATCGCGCGGGACTATCATCTTGACCGCAGTTACCTTGAGCGCACCTTCAAGCGGGACACGGGGCTTTCTATCCGCGAGGCCATCACCGACTTCCGCATCAAAAAGGCGCAATCCCTTCTGCGCGAGACCTCGGTTTCCGTCGCCGACGTGGCCAAATACTCCGGCTTCGGCGACCGCCTCTATTTCTCAAAATTTTTCAAGAAAAAGTTCGGTATGTCCCCCAGCGAATACCGCAAGATCAGCAAGCTTGGCGACGACCGCCAACAAAAGGATAAAGACGAATAAAAGGGCATCCCTTGTGGGATGCCCTTTGGCATTATTTCAGCTCGGAGCTGTTGTTAAGCACCAGGGTGCTATACAGGAACAGAACGTCCTGATCCTCGATCTCAATACCCGCAAGAAGCATCATAGGATGCGCGTAACGGATATCAAGCACCGTGATCTTGGCATAATCCTCTGCCAGAAGCGGAATCAGGCTTCTGCCGTAGGAATCACGGAACACGATCAGCTCCTTATCGGTCTTGGCATTGGGATTTTCGATAACCACCTTGGAAAGCTCACCGGAAAGGAACATATCGTAGGGGTCCTTGCCCGAAGCCTTTACCATATCGTAAAGAGAGGTCTCTTTGCCACCATTCTGATAATCGATAACCTTCACGTTATCAAGATTCTCATTGGTAAGGT
>JAZLBM010000110.1:0-53660 GCA_045613705.1 Eubacteriales bacterium
GACAAGTGCACCGTTAAGGCTTATAGCTCCAACGCGAAGTGGTTTGGCGTTACTTATGGCGACGATAAGCCCGTAGTTGTAAAGGGCATTCGCGAAATGATCGATGCGGGCGTATATCCCGACGGTCTTTGGAAATAAGAAAAGAGGTAAAATCAAATGGCAATTCTTGTAACGGGTGGTACCGGCTTTATCGGTTCCCACACTCTCGTTGAGCTTCTGAACGACAACCGCGACGTGGTTGTTCTGGATAATTTCTGCAACAGTAAGCCTATCGTTCTGGATCGTATTCGTGAGATCACCGGCAAGGACGTAAAGTTCTACGAGGCCGATCTTCTTGACTACGACGCAGTTGAAAAGGTTTTCCGGGAAAACAAGATCGACAGCGTGATCCATTTTGCAGGTCTTAAGGCGGTTGGCGAGTCGGTTTCTATCCCTCTTCGTTACTATCACAACAATCTGACGGGCACCTTCAACCTTTGCTCCTTGATGCAGAAGTACGGTGCAAAGCGTATGGTATTCAGCTCCTCCGCAACCGTTTACGGTAAGCCTGAGAGCGTACCGATCCGCGAGGATTTCCCCCTGTCCACCACCAACCCCTACGGCGAGACCAAGCTGATGATCGAGCGCATTCTGAAGGATCTTTACGTTTCCGATCCTGAGTTCAGCATCATCATTCTTCGCTATTTCAATCCCATCGGCGCTCACAAGAGCGGTAGAATCGGCGAAGACCCCAAGGGTATTCCCAACAATCTGCTTCCTTACGTGACCCAGGTTGCTTCCGGTAAGAGAGATCATCTCTCCATCTTCGGTAACGACTATGACACTCACGACGGCACGGGCGTGCGCGACTACATCCACGTAGTTGACCTTGCAAGAGCGCATCTGAAGGCCCTTGACCGCGCCGCAAAGGTAACGGGTGTTGATTACTTCAACGTAGGTACCGGCGTCGGCTACTCGGTTCTTGACATTGTCAAGGCTTATGAGAAGGCTACCGGAATCTCCATTAAGTATGAATTCGCGCCCAGACGCCCCGGTGATATCGGCGAGTGCTATGCAGATCCCGCAAAGGCATACGAGCTTCTTGGCTGGAAGGCAGAGTACAATATTGAAGATATGTGTCGCGATGCCAACAACTGGCAGATGAAGAATCCTGACGGTTACGGAGAATAAGATGAGCATCACCAAAAATCTGTTTGGAACGCTTGAGGACGGTCGCGCCGTCTACGCTTACACCTTGACGAATAAGAACGGTATGCGCGTTGTGATCCTGGATCGCGGCGGCGTTATCTGTCAGCTTCACGCTCCCGATAGGGCGGGAAGATTCGTTGACGTTGTAGGTGGATATGATAACCTGGATTATTACGTTAATGCTTCGGGCTATCAGGGCGCTCTCATCGGTCGGTTCGGTAACCGTATAGCAAATGCTGTATTTACCTTGGATGGCAAGGAGTATCCACTTTATGCCAACAACAACGGCAATCATCTTCACGGCGGCGAGTATGGATTCAACAGTAAGATCTGGGACGTGATCGCGACGGACGGTGACGAGCCGACCTTGGCACTTTCCTATACCTCGCCCGACGGTGAGGAGGGCTATCCCGGAACACTTCGTGTCGACGTAACCTATCAGCTGACGGCGGATAACGCCCTCTCGATCCGGTACGTGGCCACTACCGATAAAAAAACCATTCTCAATCTTACTAATCACGCGTACTTCAATCTGGGCGGTTATGCTTCGGGAACGGTTCGCAACCATCTTCTTCAGATGGACGCCGATAGTTATGTCAGAACCGACGAGAAATTGATCCCAACGGGAGAGCTGGCAAGTGTTGATGGAACTCCCTTTGATTTCCGTGAAATGAAGGCGGTTGGCCGTGATATCGACGCTGATAACGTGGATCTGAAGAACGCGGGTGGCTACGACCACTGCTTCAACTTCACAGGCGGCGAGACAAAGGAGCCCGTGCTTCGCGCCACATTGAAGGATCCCCGGTCGGGACGTGTGATGAAGATGTACACCAATCAGCCTTGTGTGCAGTTGTATACAGGCAACTTCCTTACGGATGACGGCTATCCCTTCAAGGGTGGTCGCATCAAGGAAAAGCAGATGGCGCTGTGTCTTGAGACCCAGCATATGCCCGATAGCATCCACCACGATAATTTCACAAGCGTTGTTCTTGACGTTGGTGAGACCTATGATTATACGACCATCTACGCATTTTCCGCAGAATAACAATTCAGCCCGCGCTAAAGCGCGGGCTTTTTACGTATAAATGGCGGAAGAACAAGCATATAGTGTACCGAATCAATATGGGAGGAAGGGTACTATGAAAGTGAAAATTTTGTCGTTTATTCTTGTATGTGCTATGCTGATAACTTGCTTGGTTGTTCCTGTGATGGCAGGAGACGCGGCTGAAGAGACGGTGGCGCAATCGTCTACATCTCTTGATCTTGCCTGCAAAAGCGCGATTTTAATGGATGCCGCTACGGGAGCGGTGCTTTACGAGCAGAATGCGGACGAGGCATTGCCGCCCGCATCAGTCACCAAGATCATGACGCTTCTCTTGGTGATGGAGGCAATTGACGCGGGCGCGATCAAGCTGGCGGATGTGGTAAGCACAAGTGCCAACGCGGCGTCTATGGGCGGCTCACAGATCTTCCTTGAGGAAGGAGAGCAGATGACTGTAGAGGATATGGTTAAGAGCGTGGTCATTTCCTCGGCCAACGATGCTGCTGTCGCCCTTGCCGAGTATGTGGCGGGTAGCGAGGAGTCATTTGTGGAGCGTATGAACAAGCGCGCCGAAGAGCTTGGCATGAAAAATACCCATTTTGAAAACACCAACGGGCTTGCCGACACGGTGGAAAATCACGTAACGTCGGCACGGGATATTGCCCTGATGTCCCGTGAGCTTATCAAGCACGACACCATTCTTAAATACAGCTCTATCTGGATGGACACCATCCGCGACGGCGCGTTTGGCCTTACCAACACCAATCGGTTGGTTCGCTTCTACAAGGACGCTACGGGGCTTAAAACGGGCTCCACGGCGAAGGCAGGCTTTTGCGTCAGTGCTACTGCGAAACGGGAAGGAATGCACCTTATCTGCGTGGTAATGGGTGCGGAGACCCGCGACATCCGCAACGCCATCGCAACGAAGCTTCTTGACTACGGCTTTGCAAGCTATTCGCTGTATCACGCCGACGGTCAGACGCTTGATGAGGTCAAGGTTCTTGGCGGTGTGGAAAGCACGTGCGGTATTTCCTACGGTGGATTTGACTGCATTATGCCAAAGGGAGCGGGGAAGAAGGTCACCTTTTCCATTGCGTTCGATGGAACGATCACGGCGCCCGTTAAGGTGGGAACCGAAGTGGGCAAGGTTGTTTACAGATCGGGCGAAGAGGTTCTTGGCGAGGTTCCCATTCTTACGACCGAGGAAATCGACAAAATCGATTTTTGGGGGCTCGTGGGGCGCATTCTTATGGGAATATTTATGAAATAAATTTTGAAAAACCCTTGAAAACGCCACAGGAATGTAGTAGAATAAAAGAAATCAAATCTCCAAAAAGAGGTACATCAACAATGACTTTAAAACTGAATGAAAATTACGTAAACGGATTCATCCGCGACGCGGAGTATGACAACATTCAGCCTATGGTAACGGCGGCTCACGAGATGCTTACAAGCAGAACGGGCGCGGGTAACGATTTCCTTGGCTGGACCACGCTTCCGTTTGACTATGATAAAGAGGAGTTTGCTCGCATTAAAGAGTGCGCAAAGAAGGTCAAGGATCTGTGTGACGTGTTTATCGTCATCGGCATCGGCGGCTCTTATCTCGGTGCCCGTGCTGCCATTGAGTTCGTTCGTTCTCCCCTTTATAACAATATGAAGAAGGATACGCCCGACATCTATTTCTCGGGCTGTAATATCAGCGCAGAGGCACTCTCCGAGCTTCTCGCCATTTGCGAGGGCAGAGACGTTTGTATCAACGTAATTTCCAAGTCCGGCACTACCACCGAGCCTGCGGTTGCCTTCCGTGTATTCCGCGAGCTTCTGGAAAAGAAGTATGGCGTGGACGGTGCACGCGAGAGAATTTTCGTAACCACCGACAAGGCGCGCGGAACTCTCAAGAAGTTCTCCGACGAGCGCGGCTATGAAACCTTCGTCGTTCCGGATGACGTTGGCGGTCGTTTTTCTGTTTTGACCGCGGTTGGTCTTCTTCCCATTGCCGTTGCGGGCATTGACGTGGATGCTCTTATGAAGGGCGCGCAGGATGCGGCGAAGGCATACGGCGATCCCGACATCCGCAAGAACGATTGCTACAAGTACGCGGCTATGCGTAATATCCTTTACCGCAAGGGTAAGACTACCGAGATCCTGGTTGGCTACGAGCCTTCTAACCAGATGATGAACGAGTGGTGGAAGCAGCTCTTCGGCGAAAGCGAAGGTAAGGATCAGAGAGGCATTTATCCCTCTTCCGTCATCTTCTCCACCGACCTTCACTCTCTTGGTCAGTACATTCAGGACGGTGTTCGTAACATTTTTGAGACTGTTCTCAACGTGGAAAGCACCGGCTATACCCTTGAGATCCCCTACGATGCAGAAAACGTAGACGGTTTGAATTTCCTTGCGGGCATGGATCTCAATAAGGTAAACAAGACCGCAATGCAGGGAACTCTCCTTGCTCACGTAGACGGCGGCGTTCCCAATATCGTCATCGATCTTGAGGACAAGAGCGAGCATTCTCTCGGTTACTTGATTTACTTCTTCGAGCTTGCTTGCGCGATCTCCGGCTATGTCCTTGGCGTGAACCCCTTTGATCAGCCCGGCGTTGAGGCTTACAAGAAGAATATGTTCGCTCTTTTGGGCAAGCCCGGCTACGAGGCCGAGCGCGAAGCGCTTCAGAAGCGTATCAAGTAAACACCTGCAAATTTTTCGGAATATTTTTCGAAAAGCCCTTGATTTTTCAGGGCAGGTGTTGTATAATATATCCAACCAAGAAATTGGGGAAAGAAAACGGAGGTATCCCACATGTTGAAATTAATTATCGGTGTAAAGGGAACAGGAAAAACAAAGGCACTTATCAGTATGGTAAACGAGGCCGTTGACGCTTCGCACGGCGACGTTGTATGTATTGAAAAGGGAACGAAACTCCGCTTTGATATCAAGTATCAGGCAAGATTGATAAATACAGAGGAGTACTGCATTGAGGACGCCAGCGCATTGTACGGCTTCGTTGCAGGTATTCTGGCAAGCAATCACGACGTAACCGATCTGTTTGTTGACTCTGCGCTGAAGATCTGCAAGAACGATGTTGCTGAGTTTGAGAAGATGGTTGTTGCTCTTGATAAGCTTCTTGCGGATTCTACCGTAAAGGTTACCATCACCTCCTCGATTCCTGTTGAAGAGGCTTCTGACGTAGTTAAGAAGTATCTTTGATCCAACCAATTCCATCACAAGGGCTGTTGCATCGTAACAGCTCTTGTTTTTTTGTGAAATCTATATACACAAGATGATTTTTGTGTTATAATGAGAAAAATACCGCAAAGGGGACGATTGGCAAAATGGACTTTGTTGTAAAGAAAGAATATGATGTCGTTGTAGTTGGCGGAGGCGTTGCCGGAATCGCTGCATCTGTTGCCGCCGCGCGCAAAGGTGCATCTGTACTTTTACTTGAGAAAAGCGTGAATCTTGGTGGTCTCGCCACCATTGGACTTATTAGCTGGTACGAGCCTCTTTGTGACGGCGAGGGCAATCAGATGATAGCTTCCATTGCTGAGGAGCTCATCAAGCTTACAGCGAAGTACGGTTTCGACAGCATCCCCGAGCAATGGGGCGGCGAGGGTCCTTGTAAGAACGAGAGAGTTCGCTATACAAGCCGATTCTCCCCCACAATCTTTATGCTCGCGCTTGACAGATATATGGATGAAAACGGCGTTGAGGTTCTTTACGACGCCTTGGCAACCTATCCCGATATGGATGGCGGTCATTGTAACGGCGTTATTGTGGAAACGGTTGGCGGCACCGAGTATTACGGCGCAAAATACGTGATTGATGCCACGGGAACCGCCGTGATCATGAAGCGCGCAGGTGTCCCCACGGTAGACGGACTCAATTATATGTCTTACGTCGCGCACGGCTTTACCTATGAAGGTGCCAAGAAATACGTAGAGACCCAAAACATCAAAGCGTTCCGCACGTGGCTCAGCTCCGGAAGCAATCTTTACGGTGTTGGTCACCCCGAGGGAATGCCTATGGTAAAGGGAACTACGTCGGCTGACGTAACCTGGTTTGTAAAAGAAGGAAAACGCAGAATGCTGGAAAAGCTTGAAACGTCCGATCGCTTATCCCGCGATCTCATGGATATTCCCACGATGCCTCAGTATCGCAAGATTTGCCGCATCGAAGGCGAATACGTTTTCATGGGAAATGAGTTTGACGTGAAGTTCGACGATGCCATTGGCTCTTGCGGTGATTTCCGCAAAGCGGGAAGCCATTTCCAGATTCCGTACCGTTGTCTTTACCATGGAAAATTCGACAATCTTCTTGCCGCGGGTCGCATCATCAGCGCCGAGGACGAAGGCTGGGAGGTTACCCGCGTGATCCCCGTTGCCGCAATGACGGGCGAGGCCGCCGGTGTTGCCGCCGCGCTGTGTGTGAAGAGTAATTGTGCGGTAAGCGAGCTGGATATTGGTTTGCTCCAGGAAAAGCTGAAGGAAAACGGCGTTATATTCAGATAAATAGAAACTGCGGTCAAATGCGGCCGCAGTTTTTTAGATGCACAAAGGACACAAATTTAAAATAATTTTAGAAAAAACACTTGCAATTTTCTGCAAACTGTGATATAATAAGCGAGTCGAATCGTGGAGGCATAGCTCAGCTGGTTAGAGTACATGCTTGACATGCATGGGGTCACTGGTTCGATTCCAGTTGTCTCCACCAATCAAGCACCTGCAAACTGTTGTGGGTGCTTTTCTATTCAGAGTTTGCTGATTCGAACACCCAAAAGGAGGATCTAAAATGAAAACGTTCACAAAAATCGTAGCGCCAATGCTTGCGCTGATGATGCTTGTTGCCTCTTTTTCGGCATGTGGGGGTGAGGTGCCCTCCGAGACAGAAAGCGTGAAAGAAGAGACAGAGCAAACGCCGGAGTCCGAGAATTCGTCGGGCGCATATGTAAAGGACGACGTCCCCGAGGACCTTCGTTTCGATGGCCAAGCCGTCACCTTCTTTACCCGAGATGATACGGAAGCGTGGTTGTACGAAATGGACGTTGACCGCATTTTGAATGATACGCTTTTTGATGCGATCTACTACAGAAACTTAACTGTAGAAGAGAGATTGGGCGTTCAGATCAAAACCATTCACGCAAAAGGCGGACCTAACTATTATTCCGCTTGGAATGATGCGTACAGAACTGCGGTAAATACCAAATCGGGCGATTTTGACGCGGCAGCTATGCATATGTCGCAAGGATCCGTTTTGGCTGTGGAAGGACTTTTCTACAACGTTGTCGATTTCCCCTACATCTCCTTGGATAAGCCTTGGTGGAATCAGACGCTTCGTGAGGAACTGACCCAGTTCAATACCCTGTATTATCTGGCAGGTGATATCACCATTTCTCAGATCTACTGTGGTGTGGCGGTATTTTATAACAAAGATCTGCTTGACAAGTATTTTGCAACCGACAACATTGATCTGTACAAGGTAGTAGAGGATCAGAAGTGGACGATTGACTACATGTATGATCTCGTCGTAGGTGTTCACGAGGACGTTGACGGAAGCGGAACGATTAATGACGGAGACGTTGTCGGATATCTTGAGGCTGATTTTGCAACCACGGGTGAAGCAAACCGTGACGCTTGGATTGCCGCGTGTGGAATCGATATCACGCAGACGGTAGGCAAAATGCCCGAGTACACCTTCTATAGCGCACGCACGGTAGATGCGTTTGAAAAGGTAAAGCGTCTCGCGCTGTCCGCAGGCTCTCTTTGCCTGAGCGATCCTGAGCGCACCAGGTTTGAAAACGGAAACGTACTTTTCGACGTGGATAGATTGAGCGCCGGTTCTCAGTTCCGCAATATGGAAAACCGATACGGCGTTCTTCCTCTTCCGATGTATGAAGAGAATCAGGAGGGCGGATATCATACGGTCGTATTTAACGGTGCTTCGATGACAACCATCCCGTCTTCTCTTGTCAACGACAAAAAAGAAGTAGTTGGCGCAACGTTGGAGCTGATGGCTGCAGAGTCCTACCGACAGGTAAGACCCGCATACTGCGAGATCGCCCTCAAGGCCAAATATTCGGATGATCTTCAGGATGCCGCAATGTACGACTTGATCATCGATTCGTTCCAGTACAGCTTTGGCTACATGTATTCCACCAAGAGCCTCGGTGGAATCGGATCTCTGTTCCGCAATTATTCTATAGACATTGCGCAGAAGTGGGAAGAGAACAGCGAAATGTACCAGGAGAAATTGGACCTCCTTATTGACGGATTGGATGAAGCATCCTTTATTGCAAATTACGGTAAATAATGAAACCAAAATCCCTCGGCTGACGCCGAGGGATTTTTCATATATATCAGTTTCGTTTGAGGATCTTTTCAACAAAGAAACAAATAAGAAAGGCGAAAATATCCGCTACAACGATCGTGGCTCCCGCGGGCGTTTCCGCAAGAATGGAGACACACAGCCCGAGCGCGGCACAGATGACGGAAAGAATCGCCGAGCAAAGCACGACAGACTTGAAATTTTTGAAAAGACGCATAGAGGAAAGCGCAGGGAAAATAACCAACGCCGCGATCAAAAGAGATCCGACCAGTCGCATAGCAAGAACGATGACGATGGCGGTGACTGAGGCAATCAGCAAATTGTATGCGCCGGAAGCAACACCGGACGCCTTGGCAAAGCTTTCATCAAAGGTTACCGCAAAGATCTTGTGATAGAAAAGAAGGTACATTAGAAGCACCAAGGCTGAAAGAACCACACAAGTAACAACGTCGGCGGTAGACAAGGTCAAGAACCGAGTAGAACCGAACAACGTTGTACAAACGTCTCCCGACACGTTTGAAGAGGAAGAGAAGACGTTAAGAAGAAGATAACCGAGAGCCAGCGAACCGACCGAGATCATAGCCAGCGCGGCGTCTCCTTTGATCTTGGCGTTTTGTCCCATTCGCAAAAGAAGGACGGCTGAAAGAATAGTGATCGGCAAAACGATGATCATACTGTTTGAAACGTTTGCCACGGTGGCAATAGCGATGGCGCCAAAGGCCACGTGAGAGAGGCCGTCGCCGATATAGGAATACCGCTTCAGAACTAGCGTCACACCGAGCAAAGAGGCACACAGTGATACGAGAATGCCAACGATCAGAGCGTGGCGTACGAAGGGGAACTGAAGGTACGTAAACAGTTGATTAAGCATTGTTGTCCTCCTTTCGGTTGCAAAAGATGCATCCGGAGGGGCTATCGTGATATTCCTGTGCCGTTCCGAAGAAGTGACGGGATGAATTCACGTGAAGCACGTGAGAGGCATAACGAATGGCAGTTTTATCGTGGGAAACCATGATGATCGTGATGCCGTCCTTCTTATTGAGCTCTTCGATCAGATCATAGAGCTCGTCGGTTACCTTGGGATCAAGCCCCGCAACGGGCTCGTCCAAGAGAAGAATATCTTTGGCGGCACAAAGAGCACGTGCTAAAAGCACGCGTTGCTGCTGACCGCCCGAAAGTTCACGGTACGAGCGCTCAGCAAGATCTTGAATGCCAAGGCGCTCCATATTAGTCTTGGCAAGCAGCTTTTCAGCCTTTGTATAAAACGGACGAAATCCCATTCGTCCCACGCAACCCGAAAGCACGATTTCGTACACGGAAGCGGGGAAATCGCGCTGAAGCGGCGTCTGCTGAGGGAGATAGCCGAAGCATTTCCGAGAGGTGCCGTCTCCTATGGTGATGCGTCCGGATATAGGCTGATTCAATTGGAGAAGTGCCTTTACCAAGGTGCTTTTTCCCGATCCGTTTTCGCCTACAATACAAAGGTAGTCGCCTTTGTTAACGGAAAAAGACAGATTGCCGGCGACGGCGTTGCCGTCATAACCAAGGGTAAGATTTTCTACTGTGATCTGTGACATATTGTTTCCTTACAGTCCCAGCGCAACTTTGAGCGCCGATAGATTTTGTGTCATAGCTGATAAATAAGTGAATCCGGATTCGATGCTTGCGCACGTTACCGATTGCATAGAATCCATAGTTACGATAACGGCAGACTTCGCATTCGTTGCGGCAACGATGGTTTTGGCCAGGGTGAGATCGGAGGACTCTAAAACGACAACCGCAGGGAGCGAAAATTCATTGATTGCTTCCGCAAGTGTGGAAATTGTCTTGAAGCTTGCCTCCGTTTCCGAGGAGCATCCGGGGAACGCCGCATAGCAGGCCAGGGAATAGTCGTGGAAAAGATAGGCAAAAGGGAAGCGATCAGCGAAGAGAATAGCCGTCGCGGAAGAAGCTCTTACCGCCTCCGCATAAGCAAGATCCAACTCTTCAAGTTGACGGATGTAATTCGCGCAATTCTCTCGATATACCGTCTCGTTTTCGGGGATCAACGCAGAAAGCTTTTCACATATGGCGTTGCAGAAAATCATAGCATGCCGAAGAGATAACCACACGTGCTCGTCAAATTCTTCATTGTGGTCATGATGTCCATCGTGGTGCTCCTCCGCGCAAAGAAGCTCTTCGTCCGCCAAAAGATCGGTCAACCGCACAACCAATCGTTCTTCAGAAGGAGAAAGAGAAAGCGCTTCGGTGATCCACTCATCGGAGGTTCCTCCCGTATAGATCAAAAGATCGCAGGTCGTTATTGTGATCATATCGTCAATGGAGGGCTGATAACTGTGCAGATCGGTTCCGCTTTCGGTAAGAAGAACGAGATTGACTTCGTCTACCGTTTCTCCTAAGATCTGACGCGCCCAATCATACTCGGCAAACACAGTCGTCACAATGGTGATCTTATCTTGCTTACTTTGCGAATTGCCGCAAGAAACAAGGAAAGATGCCGTCAAAAACAGCATCAGGAAAGTGCAGAAAATACGTTTCATATTATAACCTTTCAGGACTTTTTACCTGATTATTATACTACATTTTTCAGCGCTTTGTCAATAGATTTGAGAATCATTTTCATTTTTGAGCTGTGCGGAGTTTTTCAAGGAAAATTCCGCCAAGGTGTTGTTTTTTTCTTCAAAATATGATATGATATACTATATTTGATTTTCTAAAAAGGATTTTTTGACAATGTACCACTCGATATTGGATATCAAAACAACACAAAGAGCAATTAAGTCCTGCAAGGATTATTTTGAGCGAGAGCTGGCAAGAGAGCTGAATTTGGTTCGTGTCAGTGCGCCTCTTTTCGTTACGCCTGAGTCGGGTCTTAACGACCGTCTGAGCGGCGTAGAACGTCCCGTACAGTTCGATCTGCTTGAGACCGGTCGAGATGTACAGATCGTGCAGTCTCTTGCCAAATGGAAGCGTTTTGCGCTTGGTAAATACAGCTTTGATGCAGGCGAGGGTCTTTATACCGATATGAATGCTATCCGCCGTGACGAAACCACGGACGCGATCCACTCTATTTACGTAGACCAGTGGGACTGGGAAAAAGCGATCACCAAAGAGCAGAGAACGCTTGACACCTTGAAAGAGACCGTCCGCGGCATCTATTCCGTGTTGAAAAACACGGAGCGCTATATGATCGCCGAGTACCCCGCGCTTGCCGAGGCCTTCTCCAAGAATCCTCTCCCTGAGGAAATCGCATTCGTTACCACGAGCGAGCTTGAAGAGCAGTATCCCTCGCTTACCGCGAAGGAGCGCGAACACACCTCTGCAAAAGAGCACGGTGCGGTTTGTATTATGCAGATCGGTGGCAAGCTGAAATCCGGAATGCCCCACGACAGCCGCTCTCCCGACTATGACGACTGGTCGATGAACTGTGACATTATCCTTTACTTTGACGTGCTTGATATCGGTCTTGAGATCTCCAGTATGGGCGTGCGCGTTGATGAGACCGCTCTTGCCAAGCAGTTGGACGAGGCCGGTTGTAACGATCGCCGCGAGCTTCCGTTCCACAAGGCGGTTCTTGAGGGCAAGCTCCCTTACTCCATCGGCGGCGGTATTGGTCAGTCGAGACTTTGCATGTTCTTCCTCAAGAAAATGCACATCGGTGAGGTTCAGGCATCCGTTTGGCCCGAAGAACAGGAGAAAGCCCTTGCCGAGCAAGGATGTATGCTGTTATGATAAAAACCAGACTTGTCATTGTACGTCACGCACAGAGCGAAAGCAACAAGGCTCGTTTCTTTGCGGCTGCGACGAACGTGAATCTTACGGATCTTGGGCGCGAGCAAGCCGAAAAAACGGCGGCGTTTCTGTCGAATTATACCTTTGATCGGGCATATTCGAGCCCAATGGTTCGTGTTCAGCAGACGGCAAAGCCCATCATCCGCGGGCGTGGTCTTTCGCTTGAGATCTGCGCCGATCTCCGCGAGATCCACGGCGGTATGTGGGAGGGTCTCCCTTACAGTGAGGTGGACGAGCTCTATCCCGACGAACGTGCGCTTTGGTACCACTCGCTTGGGGATTGTGTTTGCCCCGGCGGAGATAGTATGAGCGACGTGGATCAAAGAGTGCGCGCCGCATTTCTGAAGATCATTGCCGACAACCCCGGCAAAACGGTTCTTGTGGCAACACACGCGACACCCATTCGTGTAATAACCAATTTTTTCTTGGGGAAGACCTTGAGAGAAATCGACGATCTGACGTGGGCAGGAAACGCCTCGGTTACCGTCGTTGATTGCTTTGAAGATGGACGCTATGAGGTAATTCTTCAAGGCTATGACGATCACTTAAATCAATAAAAAAAGCCCCGCACAGCGGGGCTTTTTGTTGTTCTTATGCATTAAACAAAAACATAATGGAGTAATACATAATGCTGGAGATCATCAGTGCGGAAAGCAGAATGCAGAAACCGCGAACCAGCCAAAGTTTTACCTTGTCTCTCTTATTTTTCATGGGAATTCTCCTTACTCAATTTTAAGTTGCATTGCGCTGATATCTTTTTCGGCAAGCAGGGTTCCGGATGCGGGAAGCTTATATTTGCGATATCCCTTATCATCCTGATCAGCAAGATCAATCGTTGCACCGGTTACGGTTTGTCCCTTCTTCAAGGTCATAAGAGCAACGCCGCCGGCGGTTCTCGTGGTCTTCTGCGGAATCAGGGACGATTTGAAGATGATAGCGCGATCTGCGGAATTGACCATCATAATGTCAACGGGATCTTTTCCTTCGTGGAATGCGGCCACGATAGGAGAAGCATCGGAATAGGCACCTTGAAGCTTACGACGAACCGCCTTGGTCTCGTAAGCACTCATAGGAACGCGTACGCCCTTACCGTTCTCGAATATAAAGATCATATTCTCATCGGGGGAATAACCGTTCAAGATGCGCATAAAGATGGGCTTTTCTCCGGCGTCCATTCCCAGCTTTGCGGGGAGGAACTCGCCCATTGCGGAAGCCTTGGTGTTTTCAAACTCGGATACCTTCGCGCGGTACATACGGCACTTATCGGAGAAGAAGATGAGCTCGGCAGAATTGGTCGTATCAAAGGTATAGGCAAGGGAGTCACCCTCCTTAAACTTATGCTCATCGTTTCCGCGGAGGGAAAGCAGTGTGATCTTCTTGAAGTAGCCTTCCTTGGTAAGGTAAACCTTAACGTTGTAATCGTCCTCGGCAGCCTCTTCAACGTACTCTTCAATATCGGAAGCGTATTCCAGATAGGAGCGTCTTGGCTGACCGTACTTCTTCTTAATTTCGGTCAACTGCTTGGAGATGTAGGCCTTGATCTTGAGATCGTCGCCAAGAAGATCTTCGAGCTGAGCAATATCTGCCTTGAGCCCCTCGATCTCGTTGATTCGGTTCAGAATGTACTCTTTGTTGAAATGGCGCAGCTTGATTTCGGCGATGTACTCGGCCTGGAGCTGATCGACGTTGAAGCCATCCATCAGGTTCTGAATGACGGCAGAATCCTGCTCGGTGTTTCGAACGATGCGGATCGCCTTATCGATATCAAGATAAACCGCCGCAAGACCCAAAAGAAGGTGGTATTTTTCGTTCTTCTTTTTCAGGTCATAGGTAAGCTCGCGGCGAACGCACTTCATGCGGAAGTTGATCCACTCATTGAGAATGTCGATCACGCCGAGCTGACGAGGCGTAGAATCGATCAGGATGTTGAAGTTACAACGGAAGCTGTCCTCAAGAGGCGTAAGCTTGTAGAGCTTTGCCATCAGCTTATCGGGATCGGCGCCCTTTCGAATGTCGATGGTAAGCTTGAATCCGTTCAAGTCGATCTCGTCACGGAAATCGACGACCTCCTTCAGCTTTCCTTCCTTGACCAGATCCGAAATCTTCTTCATAATAAGCTCGATAGAGGTGGAGTAGGGGATCTGAAGAATATCGATGCAGTTTTGCACGCGGTCATAATTATAGCGTGCACGGATCTTTACGGCGCCCTGTCCGGTTTCGTAGATGGAGCGCATCTGCTCGCGGTCATAAATAATGGTTCCGCCGCCGGGGAAATCGGGCGCTTTGATGATATCCAGCATCTTTTCCACACCGGTTTTGGGATTCTTGAGGAGTGCGATGGTTCCGTCACAAATCTCTGCAAGGTTAAAAGAACAAATGGAAGATGCCATACCGACCGCTATGCCGGTATTGGGCATAACCAAAACGTTGGGGAAGGACGAAGGCAGAAGCACCGGCTCGGTCATAGTGTTATCGTAGTTGGGAATCAACTCAACCGCGTCCTTGTCTATGCCGCGGAACAATTCCGCGCAAAAGCTATCCAGCTTGACCTCGGTGTATCGGGGGGCGGCGAACTTCATGTCCGAAGAATACTGCTTACCAAAGCTTCCCTTGGAATCGATCAGAGGGTGAAGAAGTGCCTCGTTTCCTCTTGTAAGACGAACAAGCGTCTCATAGATCGACATATCGCCGTGGGGATGAAGCTTCATCGTTTGTCCGACTACGTTGGCGCTCTTGGTGCGGCTTCCCGTAAGCAATCCCATCTTGTACATCGTATAAAGGAGCTTTCTGTGTGCCGGCTTCAAACCGTCGATTTCGGGGATCGCGCGGGATATAATAACGCTCATAACGTACGGCATATAGTTTTTCTCGATGGTGTCGGTGATCAACTGCCGTTGCACGGGCGCGTATTTAATGGGGGCGTTTTCAATGACCTTACTTTTTCTTGCCATGGGTTTCCTCCGTGTTGATTTATACCTTGCGTATTGTATGCGCCGCCGCGCGGATCATGCGGTTGTAAAGCGCAAGCCCGATGCCGTCCTTGGAGGGCAGATGGGCATATATGATATCAACGCCCAGCTTATCCGCATCGCGGAGGGCGGTGAAGAGCTTTCTTGCTTGTGTCTCGGGATCGTCCGATCTGCCGAGGTCTATAGTGTTGGCGTCTCCGAGAATATCAACCTCTTCGGAGTAACACAGAATTGCGCAATTGCGCGCTTTTTGTTCTTCTTTTAAGAAGGCTATGACGTTTTCGTCACTTCCTTCAAGGAGCACAAGGGGCACCTCCGGGGCGTAATGCCTGTATTTCATGCCCGGAGAAAGAGGTCGTTCGTTTTTGCCGAGTTCTTCAAGAACCGAAGGCGCAACGGTGACCGACGCACAAACGCACAAAAGCGCGTCGGCGGTAACGGCTCCCGGACGCAAAAGAACGGCATCATCACCGTCCAGACGAATGATGGTAGATTCAAGACCGATATCGCAGTCTCCGCCATCAATAATCACGTCTACGCGCCCGTCAAGATCTTCGATCACGTGGCGAGCACAGGTCGGGGAAGGCTTTCCCGAAAGATTGGCCGACGGTGCGGCAATCGGGATTCCTGCCGCCCGTATCAACGTGTGAGCCAAAGGATGTGAAGGACAACGGATGGCAACGGTATCAAGGCCTCCGGTGACGGAAAGCGGAACGGTATCCTTCTTGGGAAGAATTACTGTAAGCGGTCCCGGCATAAAGGCTTTGGCCAGTTTATAATACGTGTCGTTCGTCTCGGCGTATGCTTCGGCATCTTCGGGAGCTGCCACGTGCAGAATCAAAGGATTATCAGAAGGACGACCTTTTGCGGCATAGATCTTTTGTGCCGCCTCGGCATTGGTTCCGTTTCCACCGAGACCGTAAACCGTCTCGGTAGGGAAGACCACAAGCCCTCCCTCTCGAAGCGTGTTTGCCGAGAGGAGGAGGGCATCGTTATCGATATGAATTCCGTCCGTTCGAATGATCTTGGTTGTCAAATCCGTAAACCTTCTTTTGTTAATTGCTTTTCAGCCTTTCTGCCGTGTCGGCAGTGATCAAGGCATCGATCATCTCGCCGATGTTTCCGTTAAGGAAATTTTCAAGGGAGTACAAGGTGAGACCGATTCTGTGATCGGTGATTCGTCCTTGGGGGTAATTGTACGTGCGGATCCGCTCGCTTCTGTCACCGGTACCGACCTGGCTCTTTCTTTCCGAGGCGATCTTTTCCGATTGCTCGGCTTGCTTGATGTCGTACAGCTTGGTTCGAAGCATTTTTAAGGCTTTATCCTTGTTCTTGAACTGGCTCCGCTCCTCCTGGCACTCAATAATGATGCCGCTGGGCTTGTGAGTCAGTCTGACTGCTGATTCGGTTTTGTTGATATGCTGTCCGCCGGCGCCGCTGGATTTGCAGGATTCAAAGATCAAATCGGCAGGATTGATCTCGATCTCCACGTCCTCGGCCTCGGGAAGAACGGCAACGGTTGCGGTGGACGTCTGGATACGTCCCTGGGATTCGGTCTCGGGGACGCGCTGTACGCGGTGAACGCCGCTTTCAAACTTAAAACGGGAGAACGCGCCGTCTCCTTCGATCATAAAGGTGACCTCGCGGAATCCGCCAAGCTCGGTTTCATTGGCGCTCATCAAGGACGTTTTGAATCCAACCGCTTCGGCATACATAGAATACATACGGTAAAGGACGGCCGCAAAAAGCGCCGCCTCTTCGCCACCCGCTCCTGCACGGATCTCCACCATGACATTCTTGTCATCGTTAGGATCACGAGGAAGCAGAAGGACTTTAAGCTCCTCCAGAAGCGTCTCAGACTGCTTCTGGAGGGTTTTGTATTCTTCTGCGACCATTTCCCTCATATCCGCGTCAAGCGCCTCGTCGAGCATCTCACGGGCCTCTCGGCACTCGGTGTCGGTTCGCTTGTACTCGCGAAACTTTTCAATGACAGGAGTGAGGGATTTGTATTCTTTCATGAGCTTGGTATAGTTCTCGGTGTCTGAGAAAATATCCGGCTCGGCAAGCTTGCTTTCAATGCCGACGTATTTTTCCTCGGCAGACTTTAACTTTTCAAGCATGAGGGTAAATTGACCTTTCTATGGGATCAATACTTGGAGAATGCGCAGAATGCGCGGTAGGTCTCGTAAACGTCAACCTTGGACACGATTTCGTAGGGGGCGTGCATAGAGATCACGGGAACACCGAGGTCCACGGTATCAATGTTATGCTTGGCAATGAACTTGGCAACCGTTCCGCCGCCTCCAACGTCAACCTTACCAAGCTCACCGGTCTGCCAAAGAACGTTGTCCTTTGCCATTACGCCGCGGAGCCAGCCGATAAATTCGGGGTTCGCATCACTGGTACCGCCCTTGCCGCGAGAACCGGTATACTTCATAAGGATAGCACCGCAGGAAAGCATAGGCGCGTTACGACGCTCAAACACCTCTGCGAAGTTGGGATCGTATGCCGCGGAAACGTCAGCAGAGAGACACTTGGAGTTTGCGCGAACCTTGATGGGATCTACGCCGAGAGCGGTAGAGATGGATGCGATCAGATCCAGAATCAGATCGGACGACATACCGGTGTTTCCATCGCTTCCGGTCTCTTCCTTGTCGGCAAGGATGCACATAAGGGAGTGCTCGCCGCCTGCGTTATCAAAGAGAGCGGTAAGTGCGGGATAAGCGCATACTCTGTCGTCGTGACCATAGGCACCGATCATAGAGCGATCAAGACCTACGTCGCGAGCCTTCATAGCAGGAACAACGCAAAGCTCGGCAGAAAGGAAATCTTCCTCTACAATGCCGTACTTTTCGTTGAGAAGCTTCATAACGTTCAGCTTAATGGCGTCCTCGCCTTCGCCGCAGGGGATGCTGCCAACGAGAACGTTCAGCTTTTCGGCGGGAATTGCCTCGCCCATAGGCTTCTTGTCATCGCCGTGTCCAAGGTGAGGAAGAAGATCGTTGATGTAAAGCAGAGGATCGGAATCATCCTCGCCAATGGTTACGTTAACAACCGTTCCGTCTGCCTTCACAACAACACCGTGAAGAGCCAAGGGGATCGTGACCCACTGATACTTGCGGATTCCGCCGTAGTAATGGGTCTTGAAGAAGCTCATGCCACCTTCCTGGTAAAGAGGACAGGGCTTGAGATCGATGCGGGGAGAGTCAACGTGCGCCGCAGAAATGCGGAAGCCGTTCTCAAGGCTTTCCTTACCGATCGTGAATACAAAAAGGTTCTTGTCGCGGTTGTTGTAATAGTACTTACCGCCAACCTCCAGCTCCATACCGAAGGAGTAGGGAACGAAGCCGTTCTTTTCAGCGTCGGCGATGGAGCGTGCAACAGCCTCGCGCTCGGTCTTGGAGTCGTCAAGGTATGCGGCGTAGCCCTTGGCATACTCAAAGGCAGCCTTCAGTTCTTCTTCGCCAAACTGCTCGTAAAAGTCCTTTTTCTTGTAAAAGAGAGTGTCCTTAAGTTCCATGGTAATATATCCTTTCGCTTATATAAATTTTATACGTTGAGAAGTCCTTCTTTTTCAAGGATCTTTTTCATCTGTCCTATCATGTTTTCCGCTTCCGAATCGTTTGTTATCACATAATCCGAGCGTACGGCGTAATAGGAATCTTCTTTTTGCGCGGAAATTCTGGCTTTAGCCTGAGCATCCGTAATATTGTCGCGGGCGATGATCCTGGCAATGCGAAGTTCGCGGGGCGCCAGTACCGATACGCAGAAGTCGCAAAGCAGTTGGAAATCCGCCTCGAACAAAAGCGGCGCGTCGATGATTACCGCCAAAGCACCTTGACTCTTGAAAAGATCAATCTGTCGCAGAGTTTCAGCCTTTACGAACTTGTGAGTGATCTGATTCAACCGTTCGGCTTTGTGTTTGGTACGGTCGGAAAACACGATATTTCCAAGTGCTTTTCTATCAACGCCGTGGTTACCGTTGAGAATCTCCTGTCCGAATTCCGAAACCAGCTCACGAACACAAGGAGAATCCTTTTCTATCAGCGCGTGATAAACCTTATCGGCATCAATCACGGGAAAGCCGACCGATTCAAGGAAGCGTGCGCAATAACTTTTTCCGGCACCGCTGGGACCGGTGAGTCCAATGATCTTCACGTTGCACCTCCGACGGTAACCCAGACACCGCTCTCGGCAGATCTGTACGCGGCATCCATAACGCGCTGAACGTGGGCGGCATCCGCAAAATCGGGAGCCGTCTGAGCACCGCAAGCAACGGCGTTCAAAAAGTTGTACATACTACCCACGTGGCCTCTTATCCAACCGGAAGGCGCCTTGGGGGCAGGAAACGTTCCGCCGGGGGCGGGATATCTTCCCACACATTCGATTGCCGTGTAACCGCGCATGCCGCCAAGAGGAGGCTCCTCAAGGGTGTTGTCGTAGAAATACAGGAAATTCGGATCCATTAACGAAAAACGGATCGAGCCTTTTTCTCCAAAGATCTCAAAGGAAAGGTCATCGTTGGCACCGGCAACGATCTTGCTTGCCGAAATCGTACCCATGGCGCCGTTTTCCAGTTTCGCAAGCATATAAAATGCTTCATCGGCATTGGCCTTTCGTATCGATCCGTCGCGGAAGGTTCTTTCCGGATATACCGTCTGCGTCATGGCGCACACGGAAGAAAACGAGCCGCAAAGATGATATATAAGGTCAATGACGTGAGATCCAAGGTCAAAGAGAACGCCGCCACCGCAAATATTTTTGTCCTGCTTCCAACCAATCGGGCGTTCGGGATGTAAAGCGCTACTGTGTAGATATCCGGCAGAGAAGGAAATGATGCGTCCGATCCGTCCTTCTTCCATCAGCTCCTTTGCGCGAAGAACAGGAGCCAAAAAACGGTTGTTGAACACAATATTGCAAATGCTTTGCGGCCTGTCGCAGGAAAGACGAAGAATTTCCTCGGCTTGTTCTGCGGATATGCAAAGCGGTTTTTCGCAATAGACGTGCTTTCCCGCAGAAATCGCTTTTTTCAGCGTCTCGTAATGGAAGCAGTTAGGGGTACATATATCGATAACGTCAACGTCTGGTGAAAAGATAAGATCGTCCTCGTTATCAGTCGCTATTTCGAAATTGTACTTCTCTGCGACCGCGCGCGACTTTTCGATCGTGGTGGTGCAAACGCCGACCACCTTAGCCGAAAAGGGAAGCGACTCAAAGTAAAAAGGAAGATTGCTGATCGCATAGGAATGCGCCTTGCCCATACTTCCAAAACCAAGTAATCCAACACGAATCATTTTCTTTTGCATATGGCACACTCCTCCCTTATACATATTTATATTATTATACATCAAAACCATTATATTTTCAAGTGCTTTTTGCAGTATAAGCAAAAAAACTATATACAAAAAAGAAAAAGTATGATATAATAGAACTATCATTTAATATGGAGTATTATACGGAATTTTGCCAAGAAAGGACGCGAGATTATGCCGGAATTCAATAACAACAAAAACAGAAGCAAAGACAAGAAATATTACGACCGCAAAAAGCCTATTGAACGCCAAAGCCCCTCCGTCGCAGAGGAAGAGGGATGTGGTGCGATCATCGGCAGAAATGCGGTAAGAGAGCTTCTTCGTTCGGGACGTTCCATAGATAAAATCATGGTAAAAAGAGGCGAGCACGAGGGTTCTATCACCGTGCTTGTTGCGGAAGCCATCGAAAGAGGCATCCCCGTTATCGAGGTGGATAAGTCCAAGCTGGATGCCGTGTCCGGTTTTGCTCCCCACCAGGGCATCATTGCTATGGCGGCGGAAAAGGATTATTCCTCGGTCGAGGATATCTTGGCAATCGCCGAAGAGCGCGGAGAAAAGCCCTTGATCGTTATTTCCGACGGCATCACCGACCCATATAACCTGGGGGCACTCATTCGTTGCGCCGAAGGTGTAGGCGCTCACGGTCTGATCATTCCCAAGCGCCGCGCCACGGGTCTTACCCCTCTTGTAACAAAAGCGTCCGCGGGAGCCATTGAGCATCTCGCTATCGCTAAGGTGTCCAATATTGCATCCACCATCGAGACGCTCAAGAAATACGGAATCTGGATCTACGCCGCGGAGGCCGGCGGAACCAACTATTTTGATACCGATTTCACGGGCGGTTGCGCCATTGTATTCGGTAGCGAAGGAAACGGCGTATCCAAGCTGGTTACCGAAAGAAGTGATTTCATTACGTCCATCCCTATGTATGGAAAGGTAAATTCCTTTAACGTTTCTACCGCCG
Organism: Eubacteriales bacterium; assembly: GCA_045613705.1. Classification (GTDB taxonomy): domain Bacteria; phylum Bacillota; class Clostridia; order Oscillospirales; family CAG-272; genus RGIG8775. Next base: position 21,589 of record JAZLBM010000110.1, read on the forward strand.
CCGCCGTCATTCTCGCGGAGGCGTCCCGTCAGCAACGATTTGGAAAATGATTTTAATCCCGGGAAAGGAGTTTGTCGTATGAAACAAACCTCAGATACCCAAAACAATGAACTCATAAATCGACTCCTCGAAAACGTTACGTCAAAGAACGTTGAAGAGCCCGTCGAAAAGAATAGCGGCGCGACGGCAAATATGCCCTCGGATCAGCTTTTGGAAATGCTCAGATTGCAAATGGGAAGTTCTTCTGTGAGCACGGAAAACGACGATCCCTCTGCAAACGATTATGATATCAGCGGCTTCGAAATTGAAGATCAAACGGAAGACGAGATCTCTGATGAGGTATATACGGATGCCGAACAGGAGATATCCACCACCAGCACGCCGGAGGAAGACGCTTCTCAAAACGCTCCCGCAGATGAAGCCTTACAAGCAGAAGACGACGTTCCGTGGGAGGTTGATAATGAGCCTTCGGCGGAAATTGTGCAGGTAGAAACAGTGACAGAGAGCACCGAACCGAACGTCGAAAGCGCAGAAGAACCGCTTCCGGATGAATTCGATCTTTCGCTTGAAGAAGCAGACGAATCTCAAGAGCAAGAGGCTTTGAAAAAGCAGATCGAGCTTTTTGTTGAAAAGACGATCGATCCCGATGAAGTGTTCGATTATTTCGAGGGTCTCGAGAAAAAATCCGCCCGAATGAAAAAATCTGATGAAGAAATGAGTGCGACAAAGACGTCGGAAGCTGTATCGGATATTGACGAGCCCAAGGCTGTGATCGGCTCAGCTGACGCTTCTGTCCTTATCTCAACCGAAGATTTGTCGAACGAAGAGCCCTGCACAACACCGGAGGCTACAAGGTTTTTCTTCTGTCGCGAGGCATCGTTGCCGGAGCCTTCGGAAGCTTGCGAGGAAACCAAGGCGATAGACGACACAGATATCAATCTGCTGCTGGCGTTGGGGCAAAAACGTTCCCTGGAGCAATCCATCGGCTTTGTTCGCGTAAGAGAAGCTAAAAATAATTTCTACGACCCCACGGACGAAGAATCTCTTGGCAATCATATTTTCGCTTATAACGGCGAGGAGTTCAGAGATCCTCAACAAGCGGACGAAATCAAGACGCGCTACCGCAAGGAAAAAAAGGACTTATGGCTTCGCTTTGCGGGAACGGTTGTGCTTGGTTTGGCGGCACTTTTCGTAGAGCTTTTGCATAGTTCAAAGGCTTTGTCAACCATCCTGGGAGCCATCCTTGCCCGGGAAACCAACTATCGACTGATCAGCTTGTTGCTGCTTCTTGGCGGAATGCTGATCTCATCCAAGCGCATTATAGACGGCGTTCGAGGCTTCTTTACTATGCGCGCGAACCGATTCACCCCTCTTGCTATGATCGCGCTCACAAACCTGCTTTATGAAGCAATCACGCTACTATTTTTCAAAGAACAGACCGCCTCTTTTTATACGTTCGCGCTCCTGGCGCTTTTGGCACTTTCCATTGTGGGGGACGCGATCCGCTTAACAAAGGAGACCCTTACCTTTGACATCGTTTCTTCTCCTAAGGAAAAGTATGCGCTCGAAAAGGCTGATCCCGCACCCGAAATGAGCAGAGAAGAGCGAATCTTGTCGAAGCGCGATCTACTGGTGGAAAACGTAAGCTTTGTAGGCAAATACTTTGCCAGAACCGCGAGACGCTCCGCGGCAAATACCGAATATTTCATCGAGTATTTGGTATCCATCGTAATCGCAAGCTTTGTTGCTATCGGCGCTGCCGCGATTCAAAAAGAATTGTCCGTAGCGCTCAACGCCTTTAATGCAACGCTTTTGATTGCTATGCCAATGCAATATCTGATCGGAAGTTATCCCTTCGGAAGACTGTCCAAGATCCTTTATCGACACGAAAGCGCCGTGATCGGCGAAGCGGTTGACAGAGAGTACGTTGGTGCCAATACCGTTTATCTGGATGACACCGAGGTGTTCGGTCTTCACGGCGTGTCGGTTTCCGGACTCAGAACCTATAACGAAGCAAACTTCTATGAGGTGCTTTACCATTCGTTTGCCGTTTTCTCTCGTATGGAAGGTCCTCTCCAGCACGTGTTTGACAACTCTGCAGAAGAGATCGAACCGGCAAAGGACGTAGAACTGATCAAGATCCACGCGAATGGCATTGAAGCATTGGTAGACAATCAAGCAAGCGTGCTGATCGGAAACGCCGCGTTTATGAAGAGCAAAAACATGAGGCCCAAGCAAACGGAGGAGGACGAGCAGAAGATAGAAAACGGAGAAGCCTCCATCCTCTATATGGCTGTCGACGGCGTTCTTTGCGCTAAATTCTATATGAAATACAATATCACAAAGCGATTTGAAACGTTTGTGAGCGAGATGCACGACAACGCCACAAGCGTCGGTGTACGAACGCTGGATCCCGGCGTATCCGAAGAGATGATCGCGCGCCTGAGAAAAGGAAAGGACATTGCGGTATCGGTCGTTCGCCCGACACTCAACGATCTGATCCCTATCGGACGCCGCTCGGACAGCAGCATCATTACCGCAAAGAATTCCCATATGATCGCGCGCATTCTCGCTCTGTGTGGTCGTGTAAAGCGAATCAATCGTCTTTGCACGTTATTGCGCATTGGTGCAATGGTGCTTTCGCTTGCGGCAATATGCATTCTTCTCTTCACGGGACTTTTGACGCGCATCCCCTCTGTTTTAATCGTTATCTATCATCTGCTGTGGCTGATTCCTTCTATCGCATACACAGCAACAAAACTGAAATAGGAAGTTACACATGAAAAATTACAGCTCCATTATGAAGTCGGTCGAAAAACCCGGACGGTATTCGGGCGGCGAATATAATCAGATCATTAAGGATAAAAATAAAGTAAAGGCAAGATGGGCCTTTTGCTTCCCGGATTCCTACGAGATCGGAATGTCCAACCTCGGTGTTCGCATCCTCTACGGCGTTTTGAATCAGGAAGAGGACATATGGTGCGAGCGCGTATACACCCCCTGGGTGGATATGCAAGAGCAAATGAAAAAGCACAATCTTCCTCTCACCGCTCACGAAAGCAAAGATCCCCTTACCGAATTTGACATCGTAGGATTTACACTTCAGTACGAGATGTCTTACACCAACGTGTTGAATATGCTGAAGTTGGCAGGTATTCCGCTTCGCGCGGCCGACCGTGGCGATGAATATCCCATTATCATCGGTGGCGGCCCCTGCGCTTACAATGCGGAGCCTGTTGCGGATTTCTTCGACTGCTTCTCCATTGGAGAGGGAGAAGAAATGCTTGTTGAGTTTACAAAGCTCTACATCAAGATGAAAGAGGAGGGAACCTATACCAAAAAGGCGTTCCTTCACGAGGCCGCTAAAACGGTAAGCGGAACCTACGTGCCCTCCTTCTATGACGTTTCGTATAATGAAGATAACACCATTAAGGCATATACCCCTATCTATGACGATATCCCCACGCGCATTACTAAGCGCATTATCAAGAATATGGATAAGGTATATTTTCCCGACAAGGTAGTTATGCCCTATATTGAGACGGTACATGACAGAATTATGCTTGAGGTCTACCGCGGATGCATTCGCGGATGTCGCTTCTGTCAGGCGGGAATGGTGTACCGTCCCGTTCGTGAAAAATCGGCAGAGGTGCTTAACCGGCAAGCCCGTTGCCTTTATGAGTCCACCGGATATGAGGAGGTTTCTTTGACCTCGCTCTCCATCAGCGACTACACGGAGCTGGAATCTTTGACCGATAAACTTCTGTCCTGGACCGACGAGAATATGGTAAACCTCTCGTTGCCCTCGCTCCGTGTTGACAGTTTTACCAAGGAGCTTATGGATAAGGTGGCAAGCGTTCGTTCATCGTCGCTTACCTTTGCACCCGAAGCGGGAACGCAGCGCCTTCGTGACGTTATCAACAAAAACGTGCGCGAGGACGATCTGCTTCGCGCGGTCAACGTAGCATTTGAGGCCGGAAAGAATCAAGTGAAACTCTACTTTATGATGGGTCTTCCCACTGAGCAGTTGAGCGACCTTGACGGCATTGCCGCGCTTGCCAAGAGTGTTGTGGATGCTTATTATCAAAATCCCAAGAGAAATAAAGCCCGATCGCCTCAGGTAACCGTCAGTGTTTCCTGCTTCATCCCCAAGCCCTTCACCCCCTTCCAGTGGGAGCCTCAGGACACGAGAGAGCAGTTGCAAATGAAGCAAAAGTATCTGGCCGAGAAGATCACCGATCGCAAGGTCAGATACATTCATCACGATTCGGCAACCTCTCACATTGAGGCGGTTCTTGCGCGAGGCGACAGACGCCTTTCCGCCGCCCTTGAGCTTGCTGCCGAGGAAGGCTTTATGTTCGATTCCTGGGATGAATTCTTCAATTATGAAAACTGGCTTTCTGTTTTTGAAAGAACGGGAATCGACCCCGCCTTTTACGCCAACCGCCGTTTTGGTTTTGATGAGGTCCTTCCTTGGGATATCATCGATTGTGGCGTAGATAAGAGCTTCTTCCGCCGCGAATGCGAAAAAGCATACGGCGAGAATACCACCCCCAATTGTCGCGAAAAGTGCAGTGGTTGTGGTGCCAATAAATTGGGAGGTGAACGTTCATGTTGTCCCAAGAGCAAGTAAAAGCATGTTATCGCCGCAAGGAATGGCCGCTTCTGGAGGCACCCGTCAACGTAAGAGTGAAATTCCAAAAGATAGGCGACCTTCAGTACATTTCCCATTTGGATCTTCAACGTACGCTTCACAGAATTCTTGTGAGAGCAGGAATTCCGATGTGGTATACCAAGGGCTTCAACCCTCACGCAAAGATCGTCTTCTCGTCGCCTCTTTCTGTTGGTGCGCAAAGTGTTTGCGAGATGGTTGACATCCGTATCGACAGAGATATGCCTTGTGAAACGATTAAGGAGCTCTTGAATCGCGAGGTTACCGACGAGTTAAGAATTCTTGACGTATACGTTGCTGAAACCAAGTTCTCGGACATTGCGTGGGGCGCGTATGAGATCGACATCCACGAGGAGGGAATTGCAAGCAAGGCGAGCTCCATTATGGCAATCACAAGCGAGCCCGAGCTTCCGGCCACGAAAAAGACAAAGTCGGGAGAGAAGGAAATCGATATTCTCCCCTTGATCCGTTCTATTACTACAGAGACCAACGAGGACGAGGACTATGTAAAAATCAAAACCGTCTTGAGTCTCGGATCTGACAGTTATCTTAACCCCGAGCTCTTGCTTACTGTTTTGAAGCAGAAGACAGGAATCCTTGCCTCCGAAGACGCTTGGTATTCCATTATGCGAACCGCCTCCTTTATCGAGGACGGTATCACCGAATTCAGATAAAATTCAAGAAAGGAAGTTGTTATGGGGCTGTTTTCCATTTCGCAATCCCTGGGATTTGCCGGGAAAATTTTTGACACAAGGGTAACGACTGAACCCATTATAGAGTTTCCCTCGCTCAAGCCGCACGCTTCCTTTAAGAATCGAAACGATCTTCCGCGATGCGCGCCGGAGCAAGAAGGAATCCCTTCCGCCGTTATTCAAAGCTTCCTGCAAGCACTCGCAGAGGATCGAACGCTGAATATGCACGGCGTGACCATCGCCAGGAACGGAAAGATTATCTGCGAGGCGTCCTTCGGTGCGCATCGCCTTGACATATGGCAATACACCTTTTCCGCGTGCAAAAGCATTACCGCTTTGGCCATCGGAATTCTCGCAGATGACGGCATAATCAGCCTGAACGATCGCGTTGTGGACCTTTTTCCCAAAGAAGCCGGCGCTATGGGAAGGATCAAATTCAAGGATCTTACCATAGAGGATCTGCTCACCATGCGAAGCGGTGTCTTCTTCACGGAATTGGACTCGCTCGCCTCGGAAAACTGGCTGGAAGGCTTTTTTGACGCCCCTCTCAAGGGAGAAGTTGGAAAAACGTTCCGCTACAATAGCATGAACACGTACGTGCTCTCGGCGATCGTTGCCGCCAAGGCGGGGAAGTCACTTTCCGCATTTCTTAGCGAGCGGTTGTTCCGCCCACTCGGCATCAAGGATGATGACTGGTACTGGGAGCCTTGTCCCAAGGGCATTGAAAAAGGCGGCTGGGGCTTGTTCATTCGTCCGGATGACTTTGTAAAGATCGCTCAGCTCGTTATGCAAAAGGGCGTATGGAACGGAACCCGTCTGATTTCAGAAGAATACGTTACGGCTGCAAAATTTGCTCATGTGGACGTTACAGCGGAAAGCGAGTTGTTTGATTACGGATATCAGATCTGGGTAGGAAAGAACACCAACACCTTTTTGTTCAACGGTTTGTTTGGTCAAAACGTGCTTGGATTCCGCCGAAACGGCATTATTGTTGTCTCCAGCGCCGGAAACTGCGAACTGTTTCAGCAAAGCAACTTTTTCAAATACGTTCTTGCTCATTTCGATAAGGACTTCGCCAAAGAGTTGCCTCCCGACAGAAAAAATGCAAAAGCACTCGATCGCTATATCGCGTCTCGTTCTTTGTATTCGGGAAAAGCATTCGCGATGTCGCAAAGAAGGCAATGGGTGACCGGTCATCAATTTGTTTATAGCGAGGGGCACGAAAAGGCGGTTGGAATCCTTCCCTTGATACTCCAAGCGGTGGAGAACCGATACACGTCGGGCTTTTCCGGCCTTGCGTTTTCCGTTCAAGACGACGCGTTGCATATGAGATATCAAGAAAAGGAGACCGAGATCGATATTCGTCTTGGTACAGCCTCTCCCGCCGTCCAAACGATACAGATCGGAGAAATTCCTTTCACGGTTTCTGCATCGGCAAAATTCACATATGACGAGGACGATAGGAAAGTGGTCATAATACGGATCGATTTTCTGGAATATCCGTCCTCTCGCGTGATCAAGCTGGTATTCTTGGATAGCGAAACTGTTTTAATGAAAAATGAAGAGCATCCGGGTGACGCGCTTGCCAAAGATGCGGTAGGACTCATTCTTGGTGAAATGCGCGATGCACCTCTGGTTACAGGTGTTATGGATAAGATTGGAACCGACTATTTTATGTACAAAGCCGAGCAGGTCTTGTCTCCCAAGCTTATCCTCAAAAAGCTTCAATAAAAAAGAACAGATGCATAGCATCTGTTCTTTTTTGTTACTGCTCAACGCAAGACTTAAGAGCCTGTGCAAGCTGATCGGGGCAAGAGGTGGACTTCATTCCACAACGGATGCCCTCGAGTCTGGCAATCGCTTCCTCGACCTTCATTCCTTTTACCAGTGCGCTGACGCCCTGTGTATTTCCCGAGCATCCGCCGATAAACTTTACCTCTACTACGGTGTTATCAGCGACCTCAAGTTCGATCTGGCGTGCACAAACGCCCTTGGTTGCATAAGTAAACTTAGCCATGTTTATTCTCCTTTACATTTGAATATAAAATCCTAATATATTGACATCTTCACAGAACAAATGAAGATACATCAAAAACGTGTATACGCTTGATTTGGAAAACGAAAGCCGTATGGTGTCCACGCTGGCATTTTCTCGGTAGGAAAGCGGTAGCATAGATAATTGAGTCAAGGCTCCACCTGCTTTTCCTGCGACGCCCAGCAATTCATTTCGTCTTTGCACATCCGAGATAACGAGCGAAAACTCTATGCAGCGCAGGAAGTCGCCATCAAAAGCGCACAGATTTTTCGCAACCAACGCCAATCTTGTAACCACGTCGGTTTCCGTATCTTCCACGTCGCAGACAGCACAGATCCTGAGCTCGTTTCGGTCAAGCATTTTGTAAAACGCCGCAAGCCTTCCGTCCGTTGTATTTTCCAGCGGCACGATACCGAAAGCACCGGTGCCGTTCGCCACAAAGTCACACACCTCCGAAAAGCTCTCTACATCGATCCTTCCGACGGATGAAAAAAGACTCGAAAATCTTTCATATGCCGCAGAGGACATAGAATGCACGCCCCAAAGGACGATCTGTGCCGATTGTACGCCGGCTATGACTGAGTCAAGAGCGGCAGGAATCGACGGATAACGTTCCGCAAGCACCCGACAAAGCATCGCTTTTTCGTCCAGGGAAGGAGACTCGCTTTCGGAAACGGAAATCAAACGCTTGTATCCGCCAAGAACACTTTTGGATGCGCGATCAAAACTCATTTCCGCAGAGATCAATGACGAGAAATACATTCTCAAGTACAGATCTTTTTCTTCAGAAAGCGCCGCCTCATCCCGTTGCAGCTTGCGCAGATTTTCCGTATAACACTCTGTCGTGCTTCGTTTTTCCTTATTTTGTTTCGTCATAACCGTTCCAAAATAGAGAAGCTCTCGTCAAGGAAATCGTTCATTTCCTCGGCTGACAAATGTCTTTGAGAGAGGAGCGCCAGCTTATAAATGTGGGTAGCAATTTGACCGGCGCGATCGTAATCTTCTGTTATCAAGGATTTCAATTTAGAGATCAAATCCGAGGCGACGTTGATTACCAGCGTTTCATCACGCCCCATACTCAAAGGCGCGCCTTCGCCGGCGGCATACATCTTCATCATCTCCTCAAATCGACGGGATTCCTCGGATACGGTAAGAATGGCCGGTGTCTTGGAGGATTTCAAATTCTCAATACGCGTTTTGAGCTCGGAATTTCCGGATGCTTTCACAAACAAATCGATCAGAAGAGAGCAATCCTCTCCGTCAGTCTCACCCTTGAGAGCCTCGGCGATATCGGCATCCACGCGAACGAATCTGAGATTTTCCTCATTTTGCTCGATAAGGGACAGGAACTGCACCTCAAACGGTTTATCGAAACAGGCAACCTTGACGCCTTGCTCGGAAAGAAGCGTGATATACTGCGCCTGAAGTGCCTTATCGGATGTATAATACACCGTGTTTTCGTTGGTCTCCTTGGATGCCTCCAGGTATTCCTTCACTGTCACGTAGGAACTGTCGGTCAGCTTCATCAAAATAGCATCTTTGACTCTGTCATAGAACTTTTTATCGCGCATACACGCATACTCGACAAAGATCTTAATGCTTTCCCATACCTTTTCATACGTATCACGCTCTGTATTATATAGCGCATTCAGCTTATCTGCTACTTTTTTCACGATGTGCGCGGATACACGGGAAACGTAGGTGTTTGTCTGAAGATAACTTCTGGAAACGTTCAGAGGCAATTCAGGACAGTCAAGAACGCCCTTCAGCATGATCATATAGTCGGGAATGACCTCTTTAATATTGTCAGAAACAAAAACCTGATTGTAGTAAAGCTTAACCTGTCCCTCAATGGATTCATACTCCGTATTAATGGCAGGGAAGAAGAGAATGCCCTTGAAATTGAGAGGATAGTCCGCGTTTATGTGAATATAAAACAGAGGATCTCTGAAATCGCGGAAGACCTTCTTGTAGAATTCGTTATAATCCTCGGGCTTGCACTCGGAAGCGGGACGAAGCCATAAGGGAACCGTTTCGTTCACGGGAGTCTCTTCATTGTCTGCACCGACCTCAGAAAAATAGATTTCGATGGGCATAAAGGAACAGTATTTATCCAGCATTCCGCGAAGCTTGTTCGCGTCCAGATACTCCTCTTCGGCGGACGAAACGTGCATAATAACGGTTGTTCCACGATCGGATTTGTCGGACGCTTCCATTTCATACTCTCCGGCATCAGAGCAAATCCAATGCACGGCGGGAGCATCGGTATAGGACTTGGTAAGCACTTCCACCGAATCGCTGACCATAAAAGAAGAATAGAATCCAAGGCCAAAATGACCGATAATGCCGTCAGAGGCACCGTCGTTACCTTCGTATTTCTGAATAAAATCAAGCGCGCCGGACAAAGCGATCTGGCAGATATACTTGGAAAGCTCCTCCTCGCTCATACCGATACCGTTATCCTTGACCGTGATGGTCTTCTCATCTTTATCGACGATCACGTCGATACGGTAGGTGTCTTCGGTGGCAGGAATCTCGCCCAATGACTGAAGACGCTTCATCTTTGTAATGGCATCTGCGGCATTGGATACGATTTCACGGAGGAAAATATCCTTTTCCGAGTAGAGCCATTTTTTGATCACGGGGAATATGTGCTGTGTTTCAACCGAAATTCCGCCTTTTTTCATTCTTTCATCCATGATTCATTTTCCTTTTCATAAATAGAAGGTCTGCATATGCCCGACCCAAATGGGTCGGGCACAACAAACCATAAATGTTATTATTCGTTGTCTTCAGAAGTATTCTTGGTGTCTTCGTCCTCAACGGTCGCATTTTCTTCGGGCGCTGCCCCCTTGCGGCGTCTCAGCTTTTGCGAAATGATATTTTTTTCTTTGCGGATCAATCTTTCGCCAAAATGGAATACTTTTGCCGACAAATGCTCGGGCTCCTTTTTCGGTTCCACCAACGCCTCCGAGCTATAATAATTGGAGAGCTCTGCGGGAAGCTCCTTCGTTTCCAGACGGCGACTGATAGCATTTTTGATAGAATTGCAAATCATTGCAAAAATCGGTACGCCGAGGAACATACCCAGAATGCCGAGGTAGCCACTCATGATGGTAACGGCAACCAGGACGCCGAGAGAAGAAAGGCCAGTTCTGTCTCCTACGATCTTGGGTTCGATAACGTTAGCATCAAATTGCTGAACCACAAGAAGAAGGATAATGAAGGGGATCAGCTTGTCCGGCTCAGCAATAAAGATAATGAAACCGGAGGGTATCGCACCAATAAAGGGACCGAAGAAGGGGATAATGTTACAAATACCGATGAACACCGCAACAAGAATGGAGTAGGGAATTCGAGCGATGCTAAATGCGATCGCACAAAGCACGATAACCGACGTAGCGTCAATCAATTTACCTACGATGAAGCCGCCGAAGGTTTTATCTGCATAGCGGAACCACTCCTTGATTGCCTCGGCGCGTTTCTTGGGGAAAACAGCCGCAAGCATTCTGGTGGACTGTGCATACAAGCGATCCTTGGAAATGACAAAGTAAATAGAGAGCAGGAAACCAATGACAACGTTTTTCAGACCGTTCAGAATGTTTCCTCCGTAGGAAAGCGCCCAGTTGGCAATATTCTGAAGCAGATCTCCCGTGCTCTCGAAGAATCCGCTGAGCACCTGGGTAATCTTTTCCATGCTGACAAACTCAAAGGCCTCTTCGCCGCCAAAGGAAAGTACGTTATTCAAGAATTCGTTGATCGAATTGATCAAGGAGTTCAAATAGGTACCGTCACTGATCTTCTTTACCAGTTCTTCAAAGCTGGACAGCAGCTGGGGAATAATCAAAATGATAAAGACGGAGATGATAACAACAATCGAAACGTAGGCGCACAGGATAGAAAGCGTGCGACGCCAACGATTGCTTGCTACTTTTTTGAATACCCGTTTTTGGAAAAGGCGCACCAAGGAGTTGCTGATGTATGCAACGATTGCACCGATCAGAATGGGAGAAAGAACGGCAACCTTGTCGTTCAACCACTCATAGAATACGGCAAACCGGTCAAAGTTCGTAATAATGACGACCAGCAAAATAAGCACCGCATACGCGATGGAGCATATTGTAAATATTTTCTTTTTTCTATCGTCAAAACCAAACATTCGGTATCCTCAGTTGATAAAGGCTTCAACTTTTCCTTTCAAAGAATATAGTTATACATTATTATTATATCCTTTTTTGTTCGGTAAGTCAATATCCATCTGCGTTTTCGAAAAAATATTTTGCATTTTTCTTTCTTTTCGGTTGATTTTATGATACAATAAAGAAAATCAAGGAAGGTGAACACGAATGATCGAACGCTTGGCATATGCAAAAATCAATCTGTTTCTTGACGTCGAAGGAATTCGCGACGACGGATATCATAATATTTTGAGCGTTATGCAAACGGTAAGCTGGGCCGACAAAATCACAATTCAGCAATGCGAAGAGCCCGGTATCCGTTTATTCTGCACAGAAAAGTCTATTCCCACCGACAACGCCAACACCGCTTATCGCGCGGCCGAGTTATTCTTGTCATATGCAGAAATCCCTATGGGCCTTCAGATCCATATCGAAAAGCACATTCCTTCCTCCGCAGGTCTCGCCGGAGGAAGCTCTGATGCCGCCGCCGTTCTTCTCGGCTTGAATAAAATGACGGGATCGCCATTCTCCTCAGAGCAATTATTGGAGCTCGGCGCCAAAATCGGCGCAGACGTTCCGTTTTGCATGGTTGGAGGTACACAAACAACTACCGGAATCGGAAACGTTATGGAGCCGTTCCCATCTATGCCCCGATGCTATCTCATATGCGCCAAAAAGGGGGATGGAGTTTCCACACCCGCGGCATATCGTGCCATCGATGAGCAGAATGACTTCTTCCGTGCACCGGACGTGCAATATAATAAGTTGAATTGTCTCCAGAATGGGTTTGCGCTCGGCGACTTGAGTTGTGTCAAAGACGGAATCTTCAACATTTTTGAAAAAAAGATTGAAAAGACGCACCCGGACGTCAGTCTCTTGAAAAAAGCTTTACTGGATTCGGGCGCAATCGCGGCAATGATGAGCGGAAGCGGACCTTCCGTATTTGGTATTTTCGCTGACGAAAAGAAGGCAGAACTGGCACGAGACACACTTCAAAATCTTGGCGCAACGTGCGCCGTATGTACACCTGTTGCAAGATTCGAGGGCTAAATATGAGCATAATAACAGTTACGTTGAGCCCCGCCATTGACGTTCATTGTCATCTTCCGGAGCTTGTACCTGAGAAAGAACACCTTGCTATGGTTTCTTCGCGCGATTTCGGCGGCAAAGGCGTCAATATTTCTCGCGTTTTGACTGCAAACGGCGTAGAGAATACCGCGTTTGTTGTTATGGGTAAAGAAAGCGAAAGGGAATTCTCGGAAGGTCTTTCAAAAGAGGGAATCACCCATCGAGGTTTTCTTGTCGAAGGAAGAATCAGAGAAAACATAACCCTCCATACAGATGACGGCAAAGAAACGAGAATCAGTTTCGCAAGTCCTGCCAAAATCAATGATGGCCTTTGGAGAAAAATCGAAAGCGACCTGCTCGCATCCGTCACCGAGGGCTCTGTTGTAACCATGACCGGGCGTGTGCCCGATGGGATTTCTATCGCCTCCGTCAAAGACACGCTTCTGCGTTTGAAGTCGCTTTCAATCAAAACCGTTATCGATTCCAAGTCCTTTTCCCTTGACGACTTAATTGCCTGCAAGCCTTGGCTTATCAAGCCTAACGAGGAAGAGATCGAGCAATATGTCGGCAAAAGAGTGACATCCCTCTCGGATGCAATAACAGCTGCAAAACGCCTGTATTCCGACGGCATCGACAACGTTATGATCAGTCTTGGCGCGCAAGGCGCAGTTTTAGTATGCGATAGCGGCTGCTATTGTGCCACGCCGCCGACAGTACAGGTAAAATCCACCGTGGGCGCCGGAGATAGCACGATTGCCGGATTTTTGACAGGGATTGCAAGGGGAATGAGCCCCAATCAAGGTCTTGCATTTGCCGTATCTTGCGGAACTGCTTCGTGCATGACAGATGGAACCGCTGCGCCTCTTGAAGAAAATATTGCCACGATATTCGAGAAAACCACAATAAAGAGTATATAAAAAACCGCACCTTTTCGGTGCGGTTTTACTATTTCAGTATATTCTTTACCGTTTGAACAACGGTTGCGTTTTGCACAGGATCTAAAATGGTATAAACCACACACAGTCCCACCGTAAAAACTTTTGCATTTTCAAACTTAGGATACTCGTTGGCGTTATAAACGATACCATTTTTGAATTGTTCTTTTCGTTTATCAAGATACGCACCAAGTCGTTCAACACAAGGCTTGACATCTTTCGCTTCTTCCACAAGGAACACACCGAATTCACTGAAATTTGTGGAGTCGGCACACACCACGATGTGACTCTTACAAGCGTTTTGAAGAGAGGAAAACTCACGCTTCATCAAGTAATCGGTATTATCAACGTATCCGAATTCGGCGGGAACCGCAGATTGGATCGCCTTGGATAACGTTTCGGCCGAAATACTTTGCGCGTTGGCATAAGAAGCAGAGAAAAGCATCAAACTGACCGCAACGGCAAACAAACAGAGCTTCTTCATGTCTCATGCTCCTCGGGATGCGCATGCGTACGAACATACTGCAAAACGGCTTGCAGACCTGCCTCGTTAAGGTGGATCCCGTCACCGCCGTTATCATAATCATAGAGAAGATAGCCGTTGGCGTCTGACAAGACCGACGCCGTATCCAAGTATTTGAGGCGATATTCTGTTGCCAGGTCCTTGAGCCAGGAATTGCACAACGCGATCCGCTCTGGTGTATACGCTGAAATTTTGCAGGCTTCGGCAACGGGGAAGAGGGATTGCAGAATCACGTTCGTTTGTGCAGACGCACCTACAATCGTATTGAGGAGGATCCTGTAGCATTGCTTGAACTCATCCTCGGAATAATAGGAAGCACCATTATTGAGCCCCAACGTAACGACCAAATATTCGGGTTGCTTTTTTCGAAGCGCATCGTATATCGTCTGCGCCGTACCGTCATCGGGATAATAAAGTCGGGTTTGATTTATGGTTGGTGACAACGATAGCGTGCCGGCGCACCGAACGGAACCGTCCGTGCACGTAGCTCCTGTCCACACTTGAGTCGTTGCTTCACCGTCGGGGAGAAGACCGTAGCGCTGAAGACCATAGGTCGTAGATTCTCCAAAGAAGATGATTTTCCGAATATATTCATCGCCCGCGTCAACCGTTTCCGAAAGGACACACGAATCACTATTGCATTCGGCTGCTGTATCGGCAAGCCCATCTGCGCGGCTTAGATCAATCGCCTGTAGCTGTTTGCTCCCGCTGATTTTACCCAGGCAAAGAAACAACGGTAAAAGCGTAAGTGAAAGAAGGAGGATCGTAAAAACAGAAAGAATAAAGGAGTTCAGCTTCTTTTCCATATTTCACCTTTTGTTTAAGATTAAATATGCAGGAAGCATATTCGCTATTATTATTTCTTGTTTTCGTTTTTATATACGCTTACGTATTGTGTGCAATCTTGGGACTGCTTCTTTCTGGAAGCAAAGAACAAGGCATAAACCACGGAACAAATCACGTAGAGAAGCGTAAAGAAGAAAAAGAGAATCAGAGCAACCGTTCCGTTTATGGTCTCTTTGTGAGGTAAACAGATGAAAAGACCTGCGGATGCTAAACAAACAACGTAACGAACAAGCGAACGCGCGAAGCCGCTCAGCTTGCTATTCAAAAGCACTCCGTTGGCCAATGAAATTGTAAAGCAAAGCGGATAAAACAAAAGAACAACAAAAACGGACATATTGGCGTTCGTATCGTATACACCGATCATAATGAGCGAATATAAAAGAGTCAGCCCACAGAAACCGTAACAGGCGGAAGCGAGGGCGCGTTTTAAAACATTGGAAAATGGCATAATACAAAACCTTTCTTTTCATTTCCTTCATTTTATCATAAAGTTCATCAAATTTCAACCTCATTTTGAAACTTTCATTGCATATGTAAAAAAGACGCAAACGATTGACAAGGCCCTCTCTCCGTGATATAATTATAAGATAAGAAACCCCTGCAGAAAGGAGAGAAGCAATGGCAGACGAAAGCAAAAGCCGCAAGGATGAATTGGACGCGTTCTGGGACATCGGACGACTGGTCCCACAAAAGAAAAAAGCACCGCAAACCGTTACGCAAAGACCGCAAAGAGTAGCTCCTCGAGCAGTATCCGTGCAGCCGCAACGAGCACCTGCTCCCGTTTCGCGCGATGAAAATCGCCTCACACGACAAAAGCCCGCAGAGCAAGCACCTGCTTTTGTCGAGCACCGTGACTTTTCTTCCTTTCTTGCAAACGTCAAGGTTACGAACTGGAAGAGCTCATATGATTATTATGAATTTTTCTGCAAGCAAGCGGCCGCCCTTCATAAAAAACACGGTGCGGATTGCCCCGAGACAACGCCTGTCCCTTTCTTTTCCTACGTAGCACAATATTCTCAGTTAAGTCGCAGACAGCTGGAATGGTATCTTTGGTGGCGCGAATGTGTAAGAAACGGTCGATATCTCAAAACCGATGCCAGCTATATCAATCTTCTTATATTCGAGCTTATTAATCTCGGAAACTCGATTGATACACGCCAATCTTTGGATGTTTTGATAGGACTTTGGCAGCACTATAAAGAGGATTATCCACAGCTCAACAGTACGCTGGGCGAATGGATATGCGATTATAGTCTGATCCACAACATCCCCATTCGCTTCCCGGACGCGCGCATTGGCATTGAACTTCCTTCCGTCACTTCACTGCCTGAGGCGTTCTATAATTTTGACATCAAAGATAAACCGCTGTTTGCCAAGCTGCTTCTGTCATCTTGCTGTTCTCATAACTACAAAAAGAGCAAATTTTACAAGGATGAAGCCGTCGCGATTTACGATCAACATGTCCCCGGCGCCGTATATTATCTTCTCGAGCAAACCGACATCGATGCAATCCCCAATAAGCTTCCCAAAAAGACGGTTACACGAATGGCATATACCGGAGCATTGTGCTCCTATAAAGCCAGAAAACATATTGAGGTGGAGTACGTCTCTCTCTCCGATTCGCAAGAAATCAAGTCCCGTCTCGGAGACATTGTAAAGTATGCCGAAAACAAGGTTCGCGCCTATCTTGGCATTCGTTCGCGCCTTGGAATTCGGGAGATCGATCCCCGTTCCGCTTCTATCATTGACGATTATTTTGCGCGTCATCTGGAAACCGTAGGGGGGACAAAGCCGCCGGAATACGAGAAGCTATACGACGTTTCGGATACCCAATTTTCCCTGACCTCCGCGCTTGAAATTGAAAAGCGATCCTGGGAAATCACAGAACGTCTGGTGGAAGCCTTTGAGGAAGAGGCTCCCGATATTCCGCCCCCAACCATTTCTGTTCACCCCATCATCGTTCCTGTTACCGAAAGCGGTTCAGAGCAAGAAGCTTTTATGCATTGCATCAAGGATCACAGCGATTTTTTTGCTCTCGTTTTAGCCGAAAATGGCAAGGAGCAGATCGCCTATGCGAAGAAATCGGGGGCCTTGCCGGAGGCCATTGTCGATATGATAAACGAAGCGGCCGTCGATTGCTTTGGCGATATTTTGATAGAAGAAGCGGATATTGGATACCGCATAATTGAAGAATACCGTTCCATATTTGAATAGGAGGATAGTTATGCAAAACAATACACATACAGTTCCCAAAAGGATCCTCTCGTCGCTGATTGCGTCGGTGTCCGCCGGTGTAGTGCCGCGCGCAGGAGCTCCGTACATGGCCATAGGAAGAAATGACGAGATCTCGGCACTCTTGAGCGATCTGGAGCGCATCAGCGAGGGAGAGGGCGCCATTCGCTTCATTATTGGTCGTTACGGAAGCGGAAAGAGCTTTTTGATCCAGTTGGTTCGCGGATATGCCTTGGAAAAGGATTTCATCACCGCCGACGCCGATCTCTCACCCGAACGCCGTCTTTACGGAACAAACGGAAGCGGAATCGCCACCTACCGTGAGCTCATCAAAAACATGGCGTCCAAGTCTTCTCCCGATGGGGGCGCACTCGCCAAGTTGATCGCCAAGTGGATCACCTCGCTTCGCGTTCGTCTTATGGAGCAGGGAATCACAGAAGAGTCTTCTGCTTTTATGACCAAGCTTTCGACAGAAGCGGCGCTTGCCCTGAAGGATATTGAATTCCTTGTGGGCGGTTTTGACTTTTCCCGCGTGATTTCTGAATACTACAGAGCTTACATCGAAGGAAATGACGAAAGACAGAGCGCCTGTCTCCGTTGGCTTCGCGGCGAATACAGTAACAAGACCGAAGCCAGACACGAGCTTGGTTTCCCGGTATCAGTCATTATCAACGATGAAAATTGGTACGACTTTATCAAGCTTTGGGCGGTTCTGGTAAGAAAAATGGGATACCGCGGTCTTGTGGTCTTCATTGATGAATGTGTGAATCTGTATAAGATCAGCAATCGCATCAGCCGCGAAAACAATTACGAAAAGATCCTGTCCATGTTTAACGATACGCTGCAGGGACACGCCGAAGGCCTTTCCATCGTTTTTGCCGGAACGCCTCAGTTCCTTGACGATACACGCCGCGGTCTCTTCAGCTATGAAGCGCTTCGCAGTCGACTTTGCGACAGCCGCTATGACATGCAGGGCGTCAAAAATCTCAACTCCCCGATCATTCGCCTTATGCGCTTGAATGACAACGAGTTGTTCGCGCTTCTGCGCCGAATGACCGATCTCTTTTCGCAGTATCACGGTTGGAATGCTACCTTGACCGATGAGGAGATCGCCACGTTCCTTCAGTCCAATCTCAATCGCATAGGAAGCGATACAATGGTCACCCCAAGAGAGATCATTCGCGATTATATGACGGTGTTGAACATTCTCCTGCAAAACCCCGAAATCTCATTTTCGAGCATTATGAAAAACAAGGAGCAAGACCGCCCGTCGCCCGTCGAAGCCCCCGCAGAGCCCACGAGAAGGATCAGCGCCGCTGACATCAATTTTTAAGAGGAGGATAGATTTGTGACCAAAGCAGATATACTGTTTGAACGGTTTCCCGAATATATCCAACGCTTTATTTATGAAAATCAGTGGAGCGAGCTTCGACAGGTTCAGCTTGCCGCGGCAGACAGTCTTTGGAACGGCGAGAACAATCTCCTGCTTTGCTCGTCAACGGCCAGCGGAAAAACAGAGGCAGTCTTCTTTCCCATATTAACTGAGCTTGAGGAACGTCCCGCAAATAGTATCGCCGTCCTTTATATTGCGCCGCTGAAGAGCTTGATCAACGACCAATTTCTCCGAATGGAAGAACTCTTGGAGGAAAGTGGCGTTCCCGTCTTTCATTGGCACGGAGACGTTTCGTCTTCTCATAAAAAGCAGCTTCTCGAAAACCCTCGCGGAATCCTTCAGATCACGCCTGAGTCTTTTGAGTCTATGCTGCTCAACCGCTCCAATGACGCTGTACGCCTTTTCCACGATCTGCGATATATTATTATCGACGAGATCCACGCCCTCATCGGAAGCGACAGAGGCAGCCAAATTCTTTGTCAGCTGTCACGCCTGGGAAGACTGATCGGCAGGCATCCTCGTCGTATCGGTCTTTCCGCTACCATTGGCGAGGCTGAAACAGTGGCAAAATGGATGGCGCAAGGAAGCAACCGAGGAGTAGATATTCCCGATCTCGCCCAAAATCGAATCGCCTGGCGTCTTGGCCTTGAGCATTTTTACATTCAGGATCAAAGCTTCAATCAAACAGAGCGGGGAAGACCCAAGACCGGCGAATCTCAAAAAGCCAATTTCGACGCAGGCTTCGAATATATGTATGACTGCGTCAAGGACACCAAGTCTCTTGTTTTCTCCAATTCGCGCGAGGAAACCGAATACGTCACCGCCACGATGCGCCAAATTGCCAAAAAACGGGGCGACAAGGACGTGTTCCTGATACATCACGGAAATTTGTCTGCCAGTCTCCGTGAAGAGGCGGAAGGGAAAATGAAGGGCGAGGACGAGCCCTTTGTCACCTGTGCCACAGTAACAATGGAGCTTGGCATCGATATAGGAAAGCTTCAGCGCGTGCTCCAGTACGGATCCCCCAATACGGTTTCCGGATTTCTGCAAAGACTGGGACGCTCGGGCCGAAGAAACGATCCTCCCGAAATGATGATGGTCTTTCGCGAGGACGAGCCATTGCCGGATGCACCGTTGCCGCAGTTGATCCCGTGGGATCTTTTGCGAGCAATTGCCATCGTTCAGCTCTATATTGAGGAGCGTTTTATTGAGCCTCCAAGCATAAAAAAGATGCCTATGAGTCTTCTTTTCCACCAGACACTCAGCATGATTTGCGCGAGCGGCGAGCTGACGGCACGCCAACTGGCCGAGCGCATCTTGGCGCTCCCACCATTCTTCAACGTGGAAAAGGAAGATTACCGCACGCTTCTTGTATCAATGGTCAACAACGACCTGTTGGAAATGACAGAAGATGGAGGCCTCATCATCGGCCTCGAAGGTGAAAAATTGATCAACAGCTTCAAGTTTTATGCCGTTTTCAAGGATAGCGAGGATTTTACGGTTCGATGTTCATCCGACGAGATCGGAACCATCACCACGCCACCGCCTCCCGGAGACAGATTTGCCTTAGCGGGGCGTGTGTGGGAGGTCGAAGAGGTGGACACCTCGCGCCGTTTGGTCTACGTGCACGAAGTGGAAGGCAAAATGGAAGTGTCCTGGCCGGGAGATTACGGCGAGATCCACACACGAATTCTGGAGCGTATGAAGCGAGTTCTTGAGGAAGAGATCTGCTATCCGTATTTAATGGAGAATGCGATCACACGACTCACCGACGCCCGCATTCTCTCAAAAAACACGCATCTCACTACAAAATCGTTAGTTAGCCTCGGCGGAATTACAAAATGCTGGTTCCCATGGCTTGGAACGCGTTCCTTCCGCACTCTTGTCAGATATCTCAAAGTAAACGCCAACAAATTCGGAATCAGCAACATCTCCTATGACGGATGCAACTATATCTGCTTCCGCTTGGATCGCGGAACGGAAGAGCAGTTGATTGCAAAGATGAAGGAAGACGTTCTCAAGAGAGGAATCCGCTGTGAAGAGTTAATTTTTTCCGGCGAAACCCCCATTATTGACAAATATGATCCTCATATTCCTTCCGAGCTTTTGCAAAAAGCATATTCCGTTGACCGACTTCGTGCCGACGAGGTTGAAAAACGAATTTTATCTATGTAAAAAAGGTGTCTTGCGACACCTTTTTCTTTTTATAGCAATTTCTTTGACGAATTTTCGCTCTTTGCGCCGCAAATAATAAAGCAGAACAAAAAGAAAGGGGATTCTATGAAAAGATTTCTTATTTTCTCCCTATGCGCGTTGTTTTTAACAAGTGCACTGACTTACGGAGCACCCGCCCAAGCCGAAGGCAAATGCTACAGCTGGTACTGTGTAAGAAACAGAGATCATAAACAACCGCGACTCGATAGCGAAGTTTCTTTTATAGAACAGTACAACGGATACCACGTTGATAAGCGACACGGAGATGACTGTTCGGAGAAAATCGTGTATTTAACCTTCGATGCAGGCTATGAAAACGGGAACGTAGAAAAAACACTGGACGTTCTCAAGGAAGAACAAGTTCCCGCGGCCTTTTTTATCTTGGGGCACTTGGTAATGTCAAACACAGATCTTGTTACAAGAATGTTCCAAGAAGGGCACACCGTTTGCAATCACACTTATTCGCATAAGGATCTTACGTCTTGCTCAAAAGAAGAATTCGCTAATGAACTTGCACGACTCGAGGCGGTTTATCAGGAATACACAGGGAAAGCCATGGCAAAATATTATCGCCCTCCGGAGGGGAAATTTTCGCAGGCAACTATGCAATATGCGGACGAACTTGACTATAAAACTATATTTTGGAGCTTTGCTTATGCCGACTGGGATAACAATAAGCAAATGTCTCCGGGCGATGCAAAAAACAAGATTTTATCCAATATCCACAACGGCGCGATTCTGCTGCTTCATCCTACCTCAAGCACCAACGCCATAATACTCGGCGACGTGATTCGCGAATTGAAAGCACAAGGCTATGCATTTGGCACATTGGATCAGCTTACAGTATAATCGCTTATTGCGCATTTTTTGCTTCCTCACGGCAATGCTTTTAGTTGCCGCGCTTTCGATCCCCACACAAGCCGAGCAGGGAAGCAGGGACGTTTATCGGAAGCACGAGAACAGCGAAATGAAGATTTCGCTGACCTTTGATGATGGTCCTCACCCTATCCTGACACCTAAAATTTTAGAAATTCTGGCGCGATATCAGATCAAAGCCACCTTTTTCCTGGTCGGCGAAAACGTGAAGAATTATCCGACCGTTGTGGAGCAGATCCTTACCGAAGGCCACGAGATCGGCAATCACACCTTTTCTCACGATCATATCAACGCGCAGGAAATTGAGGATTGTGAACAAGCAATTTATGAAATAACCGACTACAAAACAAAACTTTTTCGTCCTCCGCAAGGCTTTATCGATGAAACGGTAAAAAGCATGTCGCACTCGCTCGGATACGACATCATTCTTTGGAGCATCGATACCAGAGACTGGGATCACACGCCGCCCCGGCAAATTTGCGATTTGGTCATCCGCGAAATCACTTCAGGAAGTATTATTCTGATGCACGATTATATAGGCCATCATAGTCCTACGCCACAGGCGCTTGAACAACTTATCCCGGCAATAATAGCTCTCGGATATCAATTTGTCCCCGTCAGCGAGCTAATAGGCACAAATTAAAGCAAGCCCCGACTCGCGATTTTGCGAATAGGGCTTGCTTTGTTTTATTCTTCTACATCCGTTTCATCCGAAGCGGTTTTCGCATACGGAGACGGATCGATCATATAGCGCCGGATGACAGGATATGCCGCATACGCCGTGGTAAACATAGGTAAAGAAACAATATAGAACAGAGGCATGATCAGTCCAAGAGGCAGGAGCCAGTTAAGAACAAAGAGATTCGCGCCAAGGAGAACTGCAATCCACAAAATGGCCAACAGATTGCGCTTGATACCAAGCATAACAAAAATCAGCGCATTCTTGATGATCTTGGTAATCTTCATATCAAACGTGATCGCCATAAGGTAGATATAAAATCTCATGATTGCATAAATGATAGCAATTGCGAGATTCGCCACGTAGGATACATCGCCTACAAAACCGGCCATGGTTCCGCCGGACAGGCTGGTGAGATTGGTATAAAGAATATAGATAATGGCAAAATCCATCAAGCCGAGCCAAAATCCCTGCTTTGCGTTCTTCTTGATAGCATGCTTCAAATCAGAAAGAATGAACACAGGGCGCCCGTTGATAAGCTCGCGCATCAGATACGTAAATCCTACGTTAAACCATCCGAATGTGACCGCAAAGACGAGGAGAAGGGAAATATAAGCAATATTCAATCCCCAGGAAGCCACCGGTATGTTATACTGCGGAGAGCACAGAGTCAAAAGAATTTGATTTCCCGGCGTAGGATCCAGCGTGGCAATGCCGTTCATCAAAGGAAAGTTCAAGCAGTCTGCCGAAACAGAGGGGGTGGTATCTGCCCAGAAAAAGACGAAATACGCCACAACAAGAGGGATAAATTGGAATACGCCAAACAAGTTGATCGAGATCAATCTTACAAGCTTTCTCCAAAGCAGCTTAAAATAATACTTGACAGTTGGCGTCGTATCCTCCTCAAGCTCAAGCTCTTCGGGCTCTACATCGCGATTAAACAGTTTGAATTTCATTTTTACATCCTAACGTTAACAATAAACTAAGAAAAGTATACCATAAATATTTTAACAAATCAAGAATAAGCAGGAAACATTCGCTCTTTATGATCAGCGATTTTGTCGATAAATCTCGTAAACCATAATGGTGGCCGCAGAAGCCGCCGAAAGGGAACCGCGAAAGTCTCTTCCATACTCAATACGAACTACGGAATCGGCCTCGCTCTCTATTTTGGCCGAGATCCCGCGTTTTTCGCCGCCTACAATCAAAAACAAGGGTTTTGTCAAGTCCGCATCATACATAGAAACGGAATTTCGAATTCCGGAACACACGATTTTATATCCGTGCTCACGGAACAAGCGAATCGCATCCGCAGGATCGGCGATATACATATCCATCAGCTCCGAAGCACCGGCCGAGGATTTCGAAACGATTCCTGCAACCTCCATCCAGTTTCTGGGAGAAAGAATGATTCCGTCAGCGCCCGAAGCATATATGGAACGCACGGAATAACCGAAATTATACGGATCCTCAATACCATCAAGCATAACATACACACCGTCGGGACGAATTTCGTCCATATAATTGATAAGTAGTGGAATTTCCTTTGGAGCACACTCGGCGATGATTCCTCCGTGTGTTGTACCTGTTGTGAGCGCATCAATCTGCTCTGAATCCACAAAACACACCGAAAAACCGTGTTTTTGGGCCATTTTTTGCAGATAAGACACCTCACGAGCCTTGGAATGGGCCTTTTTTTCGTCTACAAGCACGCGAACAACCGTTCTTGTTGACCTGTTAACATTTTGTTCACATTTGTTCAAAATTGCAGAAATAGAGGTCATTCCTTCAAAAATATTGGAATTGGGGCAAGTTAAATAGGTTTCTTTTTTTATCATATGGCATTCCTTTGTGCGTTATAAATAAAAAACTTCTCACATAAGATAGAGTAAAGTAAATGAACAAGAGAGGCTTTATGACATACATATCCACCGCAAAAGAACGATGCATCGTCCTTGGAACCTATTTGGTTGAAAACAATTCAACCGTACGATCCGCTGCGCAAAAATTTGATATCAGCAAAAGCACAGTCCACAAAGACGTCACACAAACGCTCAAGAAGATCAATCCGTCACTATATGCAGACGTGAAGCGCGTACTGGACAAAAACAAGCAAGAGAGACACTTGAGAGGCGGCGAAGCAACGCGACAGAAATATAAGCACAATAAACTCAACGATAGTAATCAATGAGATTATTATAGCATAATTTTTTCGTTTTGTGTAGAGATTTCTAAAATAAAATAATTGACTTGACCAAGATATGGAACGAATCCGGCATTTAAGCAGATACATGCGCCAAAATCGCACGCAACCTCCATTTTTTGCGATTTTGCTCCCCTGTATGATATAAAATTTGTATTTTGTATAGTATGACCAATTCTTATGTTGGGAGCTTTTTGAGGCTCCCTTCCGGTGTTTGCTCATCCTAAACAAAATATGGTTTTGTACAATGTTGCACCCTTCGCGATTCACACTTGCCATTGTTGGTATACTAAATCCATTCACTTAATTTTCTATATGAATGTAAATGAAATTTATTATATCCTTCGCAAAGCATTGCACTAATAAAAGGCCCCAATCTTGTCAAGCCAACATTGTCAAGGCGGTTCCTTACCGCATTAAAATTTGCATCGAAAAGCAAGGCAAGAAAAAAGTCGTTACCCGTAAGGATAACGACTAACACTCAAAGCCGATAGGAATCGGCACGATGGGGAGTGTTGCAGCACTCCCTACCACATTACAAGTATATCACAGAAAATTTGATTTGTCAAGGCAATCCATTATAGTTTTTTGTTGTAATAGGATTTTTTCAAAAACGCTTGCAATTCCCTGCTATAAATGGTATAATGATGATAATATCAAATGTTCGGAGGTCTATTATGGCACTTAAGATGCGTTTCCTTTATGCTTCCAAGCAGGCAAAAATGAAGGCTCTCGGTCAGGCAATTAAAACGGAGTTCGATCTCTCTGCAAACAACAATGCGGTTGACATCATTCCTCCCGCATATTCTTGCGAAAAAGAGCGTCTTGTTATTCTCGGTATTTCTACCAAGGGTGACCTTCCTGATTCCGTCAGAAGATTCTGCTGCGAGCTGAATCCCAAGAAGGCAACCAACGTTGCCGTTATTATCGACGGTAATGAGGCGGGCGCCGCAAAGGTTCTTGATGCACTCAAGATCGCAGGAACCAATATCGTTGACGAGCCCAAGTATCTGGCTTGCGGTTTGTTCAAGTCCAAACTCACGGAAGAGGAGCAGTCTTCCCTTCTTGCTTGGATCCACGATATCATCGACAACAAGCTTGTTTAAGCAACAGATACCGCTTGAAGGATTTTCCTTCAAGCGGTTTTTTCTTACTCAAACACTTTTCGGCATTGCGCACCGCTCAATGCAAGCTTGAGCGTTTCGGGTAATCTACTGAAATTAGCAACCAAGGAATGAGGTTTGTTTTGCGGATCGTCCTGGATCATGGGCACAAAATAAACACATTTTCTCGATAATAGCGTACCTATGTTCCGAAGGTTTGCCGACATAGCATCGTTGGATGCCAAGGCAATTACCAAGGGTCTATCGCTCCTCAAATGCGCCTTTGCCGCCATACAAACAGCTGTATCCGTAAGGCCATTGGCAAGCTTGGCTAACGTATTGCCGGTACAGGGGCTGATCACCAAGGCATCCAGTTGAATTTTCGGGCCAAGGGGCTCAGCGCCGACAATCGTGTGAATGATTTCCTTGCCGCAGAGCTCACGAACCCGCGCGATCAAATCGTTTGCTGTCCCGAACTTTGTATTCGTGCCGTACACACATTCGCTCATAATCGGCTGTATATCATATCCTTCGGTCAATAACCGCTCCATAAGTTCGACGGATTTTTGATGGGTACAAAATGACCCACAAAACGCATATCCGATCACGACGTCACCCCTTCCTCCAGTATGTGTATCACAGTCTTGGCAACGATTTCGCCTGCCGTTTTAGGAGAATATTTTCCCGGGAGCGACTGCACCGAATGGATGGTTAACCCGTGTTCTTTTGCCGCGCAAAGATCGATTCCCCCGGGGGCAGAAGCGAGATCAATAATTACTGTCTCGCGGGAAATTTTTGTAACGACCGATTCGTCGATTACCCACGCAGGAACCGTATTGAATATTACGTCATAGCCCTCCGAAAGCTTTTCAAGTGAATTTTTGCCATCACGAATGCGTATTGGCAGACTCCTCATGCCTGCGTTTTCTATCAAAGCAAGATCCGCGCTTTTCCGCGCGGCCACCGTCACATTGGCATCCAGGCATTTCAGCTTTTGCGCCAGCACTTTTCCTATGCGTCCATATCCTACAACGGCTATTTTGGCGCCGGCAATAGTAATGGGCAGTTGACTCATTGCGAAAGCAATCGCTCCCTCTGCCGTAGGGACGGCATTTTTGATTTGGAACTCTTCCCTTTCATAATAATCTATAACGCGGAAGCCTTTTTCTTCTATCATTTTTTTGATTGCCGGGTTAAATCTACCGCCAAATATCGGCGTGTTTCCCGGAAGAAGATCCACAATTTTTGCCAATTTTACACTTTCCGGCGAATGCAACAACGGGCAGTTGATACGAACACCGTCTCCCGAAACCGGAAGGGGCAAAATCAGTGCTGAGCAACCAGAAATAGCTTCGCCCCAGTTTTCACAAATCTCAAAGACCTCCTTTTCCGCCTCAAATCCCGCATCAATTCCCCAAAGACTGACACAAAAACCTTGCTGCGCCAGAACTCTCGCCGCGGAAAGCTGACGCAAATCCCCACCCAATAATGCAAGCTTCATATTCACAGGCATATTATCTCCTTTTCAAAAACTATTATAGTATATGTCACAAAAACAAAACAAGCAACAAAAAAGCGTATGCAATGCATACGCTTTTTATCTCCGTTTTTGAAAAAAGTTTTGTAAAAGTTCTCTGCTTTGCTCTTCGCAAATGCCATTGTAAACCTCAGGCTTCGAAAACAAGGGATACGAACGAAGGTCAAGAACGCTTCCAAGTGCTCCTCCTCTTGCATCCTTAGCGCCGTAAAACACCCGATCCACTCTGGCGTTAACAATTGCGCCCGCACACATAGGGCACGGTTCCAAAGTAACGTAAAGATCGCACCCGGACAGGCGCCAGGTACCCAATTTCTCGCACGCCTCGCGAACGGCCAGCAGTTCCGCGTGTGCTGTGGCATCCTTGCCATTCTCTCTCATGTTGTGAGCGCGCGCGATGATCTCTCCATCTTTCACAATGACTGCCCCAACGGGAACTTCTCCCATGTCGGCTGCTAACGCCGCCAATCGCAAAGCCTCTTGCATATACATTTCGCGATTTTCCATACATTACACTCCGCCCATCTCTATTGCCAGAGTCAGCATAGTCGAAACGCAAATAACGATGTAAATGATTATTGTCGGTGACCAAAACGCAGAATAAACAATTCGTTTTTCGCGTACGAGGACCATTTCTGCACATTCATCTTTATTTGAACGAAAAATGCCAAGCTCAGTTAACGTTTTGGGGGCAACCTTTTTTCTCGAAACATAATAAAGCACCGAACCAAGCAAAATGCCACCCACGGCAACCATCAGCGTTATTGCGATATAAAGCACCTCTCCGGTTCGTTCATCAAAGCGTTCCAGCAAATAACTTTGGATTACAGAAAGAAGATTGTTAAAGAAATGAACCAACACACCGGCCCAAATGCTTCCCGTTTTGACGCGCAATATACCAAGAATTACGCCAAGGGCCGTAGTGTAAAACAGCTGATATGGCGTTTGGTGCATCAGACCAAACAGCAACGCGCTGATCAGAACAGCTCCGCTTTCGCTATACGGTCTGATAGAGGAAAGGATGGTTCCGCGAAACAGCAGCTCTTCCACCAAAGCGGGGATGATTGCCGAAGAAATAAACATAAGGGCTATCGCGTAATTGCCGCGAATCTCACTTGTAAAGAAGGCCTCTGAAACCTCTTCGGATATCGGGAAAAGCATAGAGTTTGCATATGACGTTGCAAAACAAGCTCCGGTGCCCAAGAATATCATCGCCACAGTAGAAAGCGTAGGGCATTTCGAAGAAAAACCGAGTTGAAGCCCAAACGGCTCTATGGGCTTATTCTTTGATATTGCCAAGAAAAACCAAACCGGAAGCAAAAACGCGACGGCATATGCGCCCGCATTTAAGAGCTCTGACAAAACATACACGCTTCTTGCCCCCGACAAGGCTTGTAATTCCTCACCAAGCAAATAGGCGCCTCCGCAAAGTATATTTGTAGTCAGGAGGAAGAAAAGCATCATTCCTCCAATTCTATTAAAAAGATTTCCCAACTCTCTTTTGTATGCAGTCATAGAAATCTCCTTCCCTTTTTGTGTATTTTCATTATACCGCAGGATAAGGTAAAAGTCAATAAAAAAGCGACTGAACTCCAAAGAATTCAGTCGCTGATTTCACTTGAAAATTAGTGGATTACGCAACGCTCGGTATCCTTATCAAAGATATGGAGTCTCGAGGTATCGAATGCAACCTTGATGGTATCGCCTGCGCGAGAAGCGGAACGAGACGATACACGAGCAATCAGATTGGTCTCACCGATGTTGAGGTAGAGATAAATCTCTGCACCCATAAGCTCGGTAACGTCAACAAATGCATCAACGGTGCTATCTGCAAGAGCTGCAAGCTGCATAGGCTCGTCGTGGATACACTCGGGACGAAGACCTGCAACAACTTCCTTGCCAATGTACTCCTGAAGAGCGGGATTGTTTGCCTTGTCTGCGGGAAGCTTGATAGCGTTGTCCTCAAAGTTGAAGAATACGTCATCGCCCTTCTTCTCAAGCGTACCGTTGATAAAGTTCATCTGAGGAGTTCCAATGAATCCTGCAACGAAAATGTTAACGGGGCTATCGTAAAGATTCTGAGGAGTGTCAACCTGTTGGATAAGACCGTCCTTCATAACAACGATTCTGGTTGCCATGGTCATTGCCTCTACCTGGTCATGGGTAACGTATACGAAGGTAGTACCAACGCGGTTATGAAGCTTGGTAAGCTCAGTTCTCATCGCTGCACGAAGCTTTGCGTCCAGGTTGGAGAGAGGCTCGTCAAGAAGGAATACCATGGGGTTACGAACGATTGCACGACCGAGTGCAACACGCTGCTTCTGACCACCGGAAAGAGCCTTGGGCTTTCTGTCAAGAAGGTGGGTGATATCAAGGATACGAGCTGCTTCTTCAACTCTGCGCTTGATCTCCTCCTTGGGAGTCTTGTTCAGCTTAAGACCGAACGCCATGTTCTCATATACGGACATGTGAGGATAAAGTGCGTAGTTCTGGAAAACCATCGCGATCTTTCTATCCTTAGGAGCTACGTCGTTGACCAGACGGTCACCGATGAAAAGCTCGCCCTCGGTGATCTCCTCAAGACCTGCGATCATACGAAGAGTGGTGGTCTTACCACAACCGGAAGGACCAACGAGAACCAGGAATTCCTTATCCTTGACTTCAAGGTTGAAGTCGGAAACCGCGGTAACACCGCCGGGATACTTCTTATAAATGTGCTTCAGAGACAAACTTGCCATTTGGTTATATTCCTCCTTGATTTAGAACCATATTTCGGGTATAATTACCTATCTTTTAACATCTAATATTATAACAGATTTCCCCTCAAAATGAAAGATGTCAATCTTCCAAATTTTGAGCGCGCTATTTGTTCACATTGCACAATTTTGGTGTGTGATTTGTGAATTGCGACCCATTGCTGCAAGGCAAAGGTTTAATATATTAAAATTATCAAATCTGCTTCATACTAAGAGAGATTCGCTTCTTTGCGGTATCCACTCCAAGCACGCGAACACTTACCACGTCGCCAACAGAGAGCACGTCAGAGGGATGCTTCACAAACTTATTGGAAATTTCAGAAATGTGAACTAGACCGTCCTGGTGAACGCCGATATCTACAAACGCGCCGAAGTCAATCACGTTGCGAACGGTTCCCGTAAGGATCATTCCGGGCTTCAGATCTGCCATATCCAGAACGTCATCACGAAGAACGGGCGCGGGCAAAGAATCACGGATGTCTCTTCCGGGCTTTTCAAGCTCACCCAAGATATCGTTTAACGTAGGCTCACCAACGCCAAGCTCTTCGCAAAGCTTTTTAATGCCATATGCCGTAGCTTTGCCACGAATATCCTTGAGACCACCGGCGCTGATATCCTCGTTTGTATATTCAAATTTCGAGATCAATGCCAGTGCGGAATCGTAAGATTCAGGATGCACTCCGGTATTGTCCAAAGGCGTCTTACCGCCGGGAATGCGAAGGAAGCCCGCGCACTGCTCGAAAGCCTTTGCACCAAGGCGCGGCACCTTCAACAGCTGGGCACGAGTCTTGAACTCTCCGTTCTCTTCCCTATACTTAACAATGTTCTTTGCCATGGTAAGATTGATTCCGGAGATATAGGAAAGAAGCGAGTAGGATGCGGTGTTTACATCAACACCAACACTGTTTACACAATCCTCAACTACGCCACCAAGGGCGCCGTCAAGTCTGGCAGGCTTCATATCGTGCTGATACTGTCCTACGCCAATGGACTTTGGCTCGATCTTAACAAGCTCCGCAAGGGGATCCTGCATTCTTCTTGCAATCGATACTGCCGAGCGCTGCATAACGTCAAACTCGGGGAATTCTTCTGCGGCCAGCTTGGATGCCGAATATACCGAAGCACCGGCCTCGCTGATCACGGCGTATTTCACGTCGCGGTCAATCTCACGAAGCAGCTCTGCAATAAAGATCTCGCTCTCTTTGGATGCCGTTCCGTTACCAATAGCCACCACGTCAACGCCGTGAGTGCGGATCATTCTGCCCAGAATGCGCTTTGCTTCTTCAATGCGCGATTTGGACTTGGTCGTGGGATAAACAACGGCGGTATCGATCACCTTTCCCGTACGGTCTACAACTGCCGTCTTACATCCGTTTACGTATCCTGGGTCGAAGCCGAGAACCGTTTTTCCTTTAAGAGGCGGCTGCATCAGCAAATGCTTGAGATTGTCAGAGAAAAGCTTAATAGCGCCTTCACTGGCAGCCTCAAACAGATCGGAGCGAATTTCGCGTTCTACCGAAGGGGCGATCAATCTGTCATAGCCGTCCTCAATAGCCTCAACGATATACTTCTGCGCAGGTGTTTTCTTTCCCACAAGAATCTGATTGTACAAGTAGTTGAGGATCAGATTAGGATCCACTTCAACGGAAACCTTAAGGAATTCCTCCTTTTCACCACGGTTGATCGCCAATACGCGGTGAGAGGGGATCTTGTTGATCTTCTCATTGTAATCGTAGTACGGCGCATAAACGGAATCCTCTTCCTTTGCCCCCTTGGAAACGATAAAACCAAAATCATTGGTCAGCGCTCTGATCTCCTTGCGGAATTCCGCATTATCGGAAACGGTTTCCGCAATGATATCCATCGCACCCTTGAGCGCATCTTCTGCGCTTGCGACGCCTTTTTCTTCATCCACAAAGGCCTCAGCTTGCTCTTCTATGGAAGGCTCGTAAGCCTCGTTTTGAAGCATAATAAGCTCTGCCAATGGTTCGAGACCTCTTTCACGAGCAACCGATGCACGGGTCTTTCTGTGGGGACGGAAGGGGCGGTAAATGTCATCCACCTCGGTAATGGTCTTTGCCGCGTCGATTGCGGCACTGATCTCATCGGTCAGCTTCTCCTGCGCAGCAA
>JAZLBM010000111.1:0-12249 GCA_045613705.1 Eubacteriales bacterium
TCTTTTGACCGGTGTGTACAAGCCCACCGCGGGCACCTTCTATCTTGACGGCGAGGCGCTGGAGGGCCTCTCCCAGGACAAGATCAAGCACAAGGGAATCGCCCGTACCTTCCAGAACATCCGTCTTTTCAATAATATGACGGTTATCCGTAACGTTATGGTAGGTCTGCACGACGATCCCGCTTACCCCTGCACCGTTTGGGAGTCTATGCTCCGTCTGCCCCGCCACTTCAAGGCGGAAAAGGCTATGCGCGAGCGCGCCAAGGAGCTGCTTCGCATCTTCGATCTTGAGGATGAGCGCAACAATCTTGCCTGCAACCTTCCCTACGGAAAGCAGAGAAAGCTGGAGATCGCAAGAGCCCTTGCTACCTCCCCCAAGCTCCTTCTTCTGGACGAGCCTGCGGCAGGTATGAACCCCAACGAGACCGAGGATCTCGTAAAAACCATTCGCTTTATCCGCGACCACTTCGATATGACCATCCTGCTCATCGAGCACGATATGAAGTTCGTTGCCGGTCTTTGCGATAAGATCACCGTCCTCAACTTCGGTACCGTCCTCACCGAGGGCGACACCAAAACCGCCTTGAACGATCCCGAGGTCATCAAGGCGTACATCGGAGGTTAAGCCATGGCAATGTTGGAAGTAAAAAATCTTGAGGTCTATTACGGCGTGATCTGCGCCCTCAAGGGAATCGACTTCGAGGTAAACCAGGGCGAGATCGTTACCCTCATCGGCGCAAACGGCGCGGGTAAGACCACTACTATGCAGAGTGTTGTCGGTCTTATTCCCAAGAGAAACGGAACCATCACCTTCGACGGACACGACATCACCAAGACCCCCTGCCACAAGATCGTACACTACGGTATGACGCAGGTACCCGAGGGACGCCGCATTTTCCAGGAGCTTACGGTTTACGAAAACCTTCTGATGGGCGCCTATTCGGTAAAGAACCAGTCTAATTTTGCAGAGGAGATCGAAGCCATCTACGATCGCTTCCCCCGTCTGAAGGAGCGCCGCAACCAGATCGCGGGCACCCTGTCGGGCGGCGAGCAGCAGATGCTGGCTATGGGACGCGCCATCATCAGCCATCCCAAGCTTCTGATGCTGGACGAGCCCTCTATGGGTCTCTCTCCCCTGCTGGTCGATCAGGTCTTTGAGATCATCAAGGACATCAACCGCGACGGCACCACCATTCTTCTGGTTGAGCAGAACGCGGGTAAGTCTCTTGCCATCTCCGACCGCGCCTACGTTCTTGAGAACGGAAAGATCGTTCTCACGGGCACGGGCAAGGAGCTCTCCGAGAGCGAAATGGTACGAAAGGCCTACCTCGGCGGCTAAAAAACACAAACGGGAAAGCAAATGCTTTCCCGTTTTTTTATTCTCTGTTTTCCGCAAGCTTGCGAACGAAGCTTGCGATCTCGTTGTTGACCTGGGTCACCTCGGCTTCAAACTCCCCTGCCGTCATACGGAGAATACCCGAATGCACCGCAGAAAATTGCAGAAGTCGATCGCCCGTCACCACGCGGATGTTGTAGTTGGGACCGAGCTCATACATCATCTCCTCGATGTAGGCATCGGCCGTCTGATCCTCACGTGTGTATACCACGCGGTAACCGTCGTGGGTAAAATCAGATCCCATTCCGTCCTTTACAAGGTAGGCGTCAAACACCAGAACCGCTTCGGTTTTGGTATACGCCACGTAGTTACTGAGGATATCCATAAGCATCTCTCGCGCCTTTTCCAAGCTGAAGTCGGCAACCTCTCGAAGTGTTTCCCACGCGTAGATCACGTTATAGCCGTCCACAATGACCATTCGCTTTTGGGGCACGGAGGGCTTTGCTTTTTTCTTTTTCTGATCCTCCGCGGCGTTGATCTTGGGCTCACTGTATTGCTTGCGGCGGATGGGTCCGAATTCCCGAAGCATAATTTCTTCAAGAGCCGCCTCGCTCAGCTTGTACTTCCTCGCAAGGCTCGTGGCCTTCGGCAGCACCGCCTCGGCGGTAGCAGTCGGTGCGAGATCCACCTCAAGATGTTTATAGCCGTCTACCTCTTGCCAGGGCACCACGAAGCCTGCGCCGTTTGCGCAGAAGACCGAGTGGGGCGTATTGTCAAGATCCGCCTCAGGGTCGTAGGAGACGGCTGCCACGATCTCTTCTTGGTTGTGACAGGGCTCGTATCCGTCAAAGGTGCAGGAAAGTCTTCCCTGCCCACGGGTGTAGGAGATCACCTCCTGGGTATAGCTGTGAAGCTCCGAAACGGGTCCTCTGCCCACAAGCGTTGCCATTTCCTCGTTTGAGGATTCCATCTCGAAGGCGGCAGACCGCGCTTGCAGATCGGACATAGCCCGTCCCACGGATGCCGAAGGGATCTCCAGGCGGAACTTATAGAAGGGCTCAAGGAGCACGCAGCCCGCCTTCATAAGGCCGTGGCGCACCGCGCGAAGGGTTGCCTCGCGGAAGTCGCCGCCCTCGGTATGCTTGAGATGCGCCTTGCCTGCAACAAGCGTGATCTTGGTATCCGTCAGCGCCGCGCCCGTAAGGGTTCCGCGGTGTGTTTTTTCATATAAATGGGACAAAATCAGTCTTTGCCAGTTAGTATCGAGTGAGTTTTCCGGCAGCCGCGTATCAAAGACGAGCCCCGTGCCTTTTGGCTGCGGCTCCATCAGCAGCTGAACCTCGGCGTAATGGCGCAAGGGCTCAAAATGTCCCACACCGACCGTCCTTGCGGCGATCTTTTCTTTATAGAGGATCTTGCCCGCATCCATCTCGCAGGATACCGCGAAGCGGTCAAAGATCATTCGCTTCAGAAGATCGATCTGCATATCCCCCATCAGGCGCGCCTCGATCTGCTGAAGCTCGTCGTTCCAACACAGATGCAACGACGGCTCCTCTTCCTCAAGCTCCTTGAGCTTGGGGAAATACAGGATGGGGTCACAGCCGTCGGGGAGCGCGATGCGATAGGACAGCACAGGCTCAAGGATGGGCTTGCCGCCGTCGGTCTCCACGCCAAGTCCCTGCCCCACGTAGGTGGCGGAAAGTCCGCACACGGCGCAGATCTCGCCTGCCTTAACCGAATCCACCTGTTCAAACCTCTCGCCCGAATAGAGACGCAGCTGGCTGACCTTTTCGGTCATCCGTTTGCCGTCGGGCGTTATATAGACAATTTCGTCTCGCGCCGTAAGCCGTCCGCCCGTGATCTTCATATAGGTAAGCCGTGTAGCGCCCGCGCGAGCGATCTTATACACTCTTGCGGCAAAGCGCTCTTCACAATAGACGGGCGACAGAGTATAATCGTTCAGCGCTTGCAAAAGAAAATCAATACCCGTCATACGAAGCGCCGAGCCAAAGAGACACGGGAAAAGCCGACGGTGGCTGATCTCCTCGGCGATATCTCCCTCGTCAATAGGCTCGCCCACAAGCACCTTCTCAAGAAAATCCTCGCGGATGTACGCCAGTTTTTCGTCCAACTGCTCCTTGGTGGACGTCTCATAAAACGCCACACATCGACTTGACAGAACCGTGGCAAGCTCTTTTTCCAGTTCCTCTGCCAATTGAATGGAGACGTCGGTCTTATTCACGAAAATAAAGGTGGGGACACGGTAGTATTCCAAAAGCTGCCAAAGGGTTCTCGTGTGATTCTGCACGCCGTCCGCGGCGCTGACCACGAGGATGGCGTAGTCAAGAAGTGAAAGCGTGCGCTCGGTCTCTGACGAAAAATCCACGTGTCCCGGGGTATCCAAGAGGATAAAATCACAATCCGCCGAAGAAAAACGGGCTTGCTTGGAGAAAATGGTAATGCCCCGCTCCCGTTCAACGGCGTTGGTATCCAGATAGGTGTTTTTATGATCCACGCGCCCAAGACTTCGGATCTTTCCGGAGCGATAAAGCAGCGCTTCCGAAAGGGTGGTCTTGCCCGCGTCTACGTGTGCGAGAATACCGATGGTCAATTTCTTTCTCATGCTTTATCCTCCTTTCTGTAACTCATTTCATTATACCATACTTTCCTCTTCATTTCAATCCCTTATCGCAATGCTTGACTTTCCTTTTGAATATGGTATAATAAAATCAAAGGCCACAAGAAGGAGGAATACGATGATAGACAATATGGAACCGCATCTTACGGAAGAATACAGAGAGCTGTATCTTGCTATCAAACAAAAGGCGAAAGAGCTCGGTATCCCCTTCACTGTGAATAGTGACGGGATCAGATTTGGAAATTATCTGAATTTCTATCTGTTTTGGATCGGAGAGAAAAAAGGCGTCCTGCTTTTTTCCGCGAGAAAACAATTTTGCAAATCCAAAAAAGACAATATGGTAAGAATCCCCTTTACGAACGAAAACAAGGAGATCATTCTGAACGCCATCACTACCATATACAACCGGTATCTCGAGGCCAAGGAAAGCGGGACGTTGGAGGAAGACACCGTGGCTCTTGAAGAACTGAAAGTAGAAAAAAACACCTACACGAAAAACAAGGAAACGGGAACCCCGACCGAATTGCTTTGGAACGACGTGACCGTCGCCGTTTTGGAAAAGCTTTCGCAAGAGACCACAGAGCCGCAAGACGTTGATGCGGATCACCTGAAGGACGTGGGAAAGCGGCTGATTTTCCTGTTTGAACAACTGCTTTCTTACACCGCTCGGCTTCCCTACCCAACCTCTGCAAAAAAGCTTGCTGTCCTGGAAGAACACATCTCTTCCGACAAGGTAACGCTTGCCTCCATTGGAGATAAGCTCGGTGTCTCACGTGAGCGCGTGCGCCAGCTTGTGAATAAAGCCAAACGTCACCTGCATCGCACCTTTTTAAAGACGCTTCTTTTTGAGGACGCCGTTATTGATCGTCTGGTTGAAGAAATCGCCGAGCTTCTCAGATACGCCGAGTACGACCTTGTGGCACTGGCCGATTTCGGTCTTTCCGCAGTTGGTGACCGAAAAAAAGAAGCCCTTTTCATCATGCTTTTTGGTGAGGACACCTTTTCCAAAATTGCGGAAAAAGGAGAGCTCTTGGAAGTCCAAAAGACCGAAAAGGATATTGTGCAGAGAAGAATCGTTTCTCTTGAGGAACAGTGGGCGTACTATCAATCCAAGATCTGTTTTCCCGCTTCCTTTACGGCGGCACCGACTGCCGTCACCTCTTTAAGCGGCGGCCTTACCTACCAATACGAGCAGAGATTCCGAGACAAGCTGAAGCGGTTTAACGTCTTTTTTGACATCGTAGAGTCGCCCGATATTGTGTATTATTCTTCCGCGCAAACCGAGCACCGCCCGCAGTTTCTTTTGTATCTGCCCGACGGAAAGCCCGTTCTCGTTCTTGTGCTTCCCACCATCAGTCTGGCATACATTTATAACGTGCGCCGTTTCAACGAGCTTCACCTCTTTTGTCGGGAAAACGGCTACGGATATATCATCGTAGATCAACGCGGAGAGTCCATATACGATATCAAGGCCAAAGAGCTTGATCCCCAGATCGTCGCGCGTCTTAATGCCGAGCTGAAGGCCAAGGGGAAAATTGATAAGGATACCCTCTCCCAAATTCGGAAGGAGCTGCATCTGAACGATACGGTTCTTGCCGCGTACGTTCTTCAAAACAAGCTTGCTATGACACGCATCCCGTTTGTAATTAAAGAGCGTACCGAATCATAAGTCTATATAAAAACAGCCGAGGTACAACCTCGGCTGTTTCTTTTAGTTCTCGCCGTTTCCGGCAAGCAATCCTTCAATCGCCTCAATTCGCTCACTCAAGGGCGGATGGCTATATTCCAGCACCACGTTGATGGGCGAGGGGGAAAGGTGGGCAAAATTGTCCTTGGCAAGCTTCTTAAGCGCAGAGACCATAGGACGGCCGTAGCCCTCCTCGATGGCCTGCTTATCCGCGCGATATTCGGCGGCACGGCTGAAAGCGTTGGAAACGAGAGCGGTCAGCGGCTGAACCAGACCAAGAGCAAAGCCTACCAAAATGTAAGCAAATCCGTAGTTGACCGCATCGAATCCGAAGGCGGTATAGAGGCGAGGCTCTCGTACGGCAAGCCAAACGACAACTGCCATCAGAAGAAGATTGCCCACGTTCATGATCTGCATCTTCAGCACGTCCTTATGAAGTCCGTGTCCCAGCTCGTGCGCAAACACGGCGCAGATCTCCTCAGTGCTCATTTTCTCGACCAGATTGTCATACAGAACGATGCTCTTCATCTTACCGAAGCCCGTGAAATAAGCATTCAGCTTAGTGGTACGGCGAGAGGCGTCCATCACCTCAATGGCCTTCACCTCATATCCGTGCTTGGTAAGAAGCGCCATCAGCTGATCCTTCAGTTCACCCTCCTCAAGAGGCACAAACTTGTTGCCGATACGGGAAAAGATGGGGTACAGGAAGGAGATGGCAAGGGTAATGCAGAAGATCGCCGCAGTAAACACCACGATGAGCCAATCCCCAAGATTTTTATGGAATACCCACATCAAAAGCACAAGTCCCAAAGAAAGCACCATACTAAGAAGGCATCCGCGAATGCGGTCAAAGACGAAGGTCTTCATCGTCGAGCGATTAAAACCGTACTTTTCCTCGATCACCATCGTGGAAATATATTTTTCCACCACCTCAATAACGGTAGCCACGGCGACCTCGAGAAGTACAACAGCAAAAAGCTGCCAGAATACGGTCACGGGAAAGAGGGATGCGAAGACGGCATAGGCATTCGTAAGAAGCAGTAACACCGTCACAATGCAAGTGGTAAGCGTAGCACCGATGGCAAGTCGGCAATGCTCGGCACTGTACCTTTTCCACGTCTGATACGAGGCTTCGTCATACACGTCCGCCACGTTCGGCGGCGTAGGATTATTGGCAGAACGATATCGAACCGCGTTCAGTATCAAGGTATAAAGGCACCCCAGCACCGCAACCGCGATCACTCCAAACTTCAACGTCATAATAAGATCCTCCCGTTCAATACTTCGTTTATTATATCACACAATACAACTTTTTTCAAGGGGAAGAAATATTATGAAGCTTCCCTTCAATTATTTTTAAAAAGCATTTGCAAATATGAAAAATATATGTTATAATGAACAGTACGGCACCTGTCTGCGGTGTCGAAAAAACAAACAAACCGATGAAATTTCCCATCGACTCACAGATATATTCGCATTTTGAAATTATGAAAAGGAGGTTTCGCATGCCGAAATACGAAAGCTTATCGCAGGAATTATCGAAGCAGATCGAAGAGGCAAAGAAAAGCGGTTGCGGCCCCAAAGTAGCCTTCGACGACGCCAACGTCATAAGAAGGAGAAACGTTGCCAAGGATACGGCAACGGTTTGGCGCCCCCCCTTTGTTCACGATATTGACAAGATCCTGCACTGCCCCTATTACAATCGCTACACCGACAAGACCCAGGTCTTTTCCCTGTATAAAAACGACGATATTACAAGACGAAGTCTCCACGTTCAGTTGGTATCCCGCATTTCCCGAACCATCGGCGCGGCTCTGCATCTGAATCTGGATCTGATCGAGGCTATCGCTCTCGGTCACGATATCGGTCATCCTCCCTTTGCGCACACCGGCGAGTCCTATCTCAACGAGATCTACTTTGCCGAGACCGGTCGCCATTTTGCGCACAACCTGCAGTCGGTTCGCGTGCTTGACAAGATCTTCCCCTACAACGTAAGCCTTCAGACCCTGAACGGTATCGCCAGCCACAACGGCGAGATCGAGTGCGAGGAGTTCCATCCCATTCCTATGGAGAGCTTTGAGGACTTCGATCGCCTTATCGCCCGTTGCGAGGAGGATCCCGCCTACAATATGGATCTGATGCCCTCTACCCTTGAGGCGGCGGTGGTTCGCCTTTCCGACATCATCGCTTACCTTGGCAAGGACCGTCAGGACGCGATGCGCGCCAAGATCGCGCAGGAGAGCATGTTTGTCAACGAGGATATCGGTTCTATCAACGCCGAGATCATCAACAATCTTGTGGTCAACGTCATTGAAAACAGCTACGGCAAGCCCTATATCAAGCTGGACGCCAAGCATTTCAAGGCGCTCCAGAAATCCAAGCGCGACAACTACCAGAAGATCTACAACTATGCCGCGCAGTTCGCAAGGCTGGATACCACCGTGCGTCCTATGATGACCGAGATCTACGGACAGCTTCTGGACGATCTGAAGAACGAAAGAAAGAGCTCCCCCATATACACCCACCACATCGATTACGTCAACGCCGCGCACTACACCCGTGTGGCGCCCTACGAGTCCTCCGACCCGCATCGCATCGTTGTGGACTATATTGCCAGCATGACCGATAACTATTTTATCGAGCTCCACGGCTATCTGTTCCCGAACAGTGCCCTGCAGGTGCAGTATAAGGGTTATTTTGACGAATAAGGAGATATCTATGTTTGAGCAAATTCGGGCTTGCATTGAGTCCTACGATACGATTATTATACACCGCCACAAAAATCCCGACGGCGATGCCCTCGGAAGTCAGATCGGTCTGAAGCATATTCTTCGTGAAAACTTCCCCGAGAAGACGATCCTTACCGTTGGTGACGGGGCCGGTCGCTATGCCTTTATGGAAGACTCGGTTATGGACGAGGTTGCAGACGAGACCTATAAGAACGCCCTTGCCATCATCCTCGACACCTCCGCAAAGGCGCTGATCAGCGACGAGCGCTATACCCTCGCCGCCAAGACCGCCCGTATCGACCACCACATCTTCTGTGAGGAGATCGCCGAGGTCGAGGTTACCGACACCTCCTTTGAGAGCTGCTGCGGCCTTATCACCGCCTTCGCAAAGGAGTGCGGATGGCGTCTCACCCCCGTGGCGGCAAAGTCCCTTTACACCGGTATGATCACCGATTCGGGACGCTTCCGCTACGATTCCACCACCTCCCAGACCTTCCGTCTTGCCGCATTTCTTATGGAGCAGGACTTCAGCACCAACGATATTTTCCGCAACCTGTATGCCGATGACTTTTCCTTCATTCGCCTTCGCGCACAGTTCGTGCTCAAGATTCAGTTCGTGGAAAACAAGAAGGTGGCTTACATCTACACAACCCGTGAGGAGGCCGAAAGCTACGGCTTTGACAACTTCACCATCTCCCGCGGAATGGTCAACGTAATGGGCGAGATCCGCGGCGTTGACGTTTGGGTCAACTTTACCGAGACGGAAACCGGTGTACTTGCCGAGATCCGCTCCGGCGCCTACAACATCAATCCCATCGCCCGCAAGTACGGCGGTGGCGGTCACGAAAAAGCAAGCGGTGCCACCCTCAAGGATCGTGCAGAGGCTATGAGCATGCTGAGCGATCTCATTGCCGTAACGGAGGAAAACGTATGAACAAGGAACAAATGAGAGCCATTCTTGACAAGATCAAGGAGTACGACCGCATCGTTATTTTCCGCCATAAGCGCCCCGACGGCGACGCCGTTGGCTCTACCAAGGGTCTGCGCGAGATCCTGCGCCTGACCTTCCCCGAAAAAGAGATCTGTCTTTTGAACACCGACTATTCCGATTTTGTTGCCTTTCTCGGTGACGAGGACGAGCCCCGTCCCGACGAGTTTTACGCGTCTGCCTTGGGTATCGTCATCGACACGGCTACGGTAGAGCGCATCTCCAATCCGAAGTATGCCCTTTGCCGCGAGATCGCAAAGATCGACCACCACATCGATATTGCCCCCTACGGTGAGACCGCCTGGGTCGAGGAGGAGCGCTCCTCTGCCTGCGAAATGATCGCCGCCTTCTACGATGCTTTCCGCGACGAGCTGAAGATCAACAAGGAAGCGGCAACCTACATTTACACGGGTATGATCACCGACTCGGGACGCTTCCGTTTCCGTTCGGTTTCGGGCGACACCATGCGCCTTGCAGGTATGCTGTTGGATCTTGGCGTAGACACCGATATGATCTATGCCAACCTCTATATGGACGACTTCAAGGCTCTTGCCTTCAAGAGCCATATGCTGAAGAAGATCCGCCGCACGGAAAACGGTGTGGCATATCTTCACGTAGACCGTGCGACCATCAAAAAGTTCGGTCTTTCCTTGGAGGACGCCAGCGCCTCGGTATCCTATATGGATTCCATCCGCGACAGTCTTATCTGGTTGGCCTTTATTGATTGCGGCGACGGCACTATCCGCGTTCGTCTTCGTTCCCGTTTCGTAACGGTCAGTGAGCTTGCCGAGGAATACGGCGGCGGCGGTCACGCCTGTGCCGCAGGCGCTACCGTACATAACAAGCGCGAGCTCCGCGAGCTTCTTGCCAAGGCGGACAAGCGTCTTGCCGAATACAAGAAGAACAACGAGGGCTGGTTATGAGAATTCTGATCACCAACGACGACGGCATTGACTCCCCCGCCCTGCCGCATCTTGCTCGCTGGGCGAAAAAGCTTGGCGAGGTAACGGTAGTTGCCCCCAAGATCGAGCAAAGCGGAAAGAGTCAGGCCATTGAATTTTACCGTGAGGTTGAGATCAAGCGAGTAGCATTCCCCGAGGAATGCGAAGCCTATGCGGTGGATTCCACCCCCGCGGACTGCGTTCGCTTCGCCGTTCTTGGTCTGCACAAGGAATACGATCTGATTCTTTCGGGAATCAATCGCGGCTATAATATGGGGCACGATATCGTGTATTCGGGAACGGTAGGAGCGATCTTTGAGGGTGCCCGTCTTGGCATCAAGGGAATTGCGCTTTCCACCGAGGCCGACGATTTTGCAGAGCCTCTCGAGGCACTTGACGGCGTATATGAGTACGTTATCAAGCACGATCTCCTCTCTGCGGCTTCCCTTCTCAATATCAATCTTCCCCCAAAGAAAAGTGTGGGGATCCGCATCACGAAGCAAGGCGGTGCCTTCTTCCACGACACCTTTGAGCATCGGCACGACGATATGTACGCGCAAAGCGGCGAATGTCTCTATGGCGACAGCAAGGATCTGTCCGTGGACATCTATGCCGTCCGCGAAGGATATATTTCCATCTCGCCCTTGACTGAAAAGCGAACCGACTGGTCTGCCTACGAAAAACTGAAAAACCTGCAACCCAAAGGGCGGTGAGAAATCTCACCGCCCTTTTTATATGCAAAAAGCACCCCCGCCAAAGCGGGGGTGCAGCTGTTTGAAATTACTCGCCGATAACAGCAGTAGCGCCTGCTGCGATCTGCTTGTTTCCGTTGTAGGAGCCCATCTTACCGGTGATGGTTACAACGTCGCCAACCTTAACGTTAGCCTTAAGTCTGTATACGTAGAGAGTGTTGCCTGCAGCATCCTCGATGGTAACGGTGATGTTGCCGTACTGCTCGCTCCACTCGGTGTTGATCTCCTTAACAGTACCCTTAACGATAACTCTTACGCCATCTGCAAGAGTAACTGCATCAGCAAGAGAAACCTCTACGGGAGCGGGATCGTCAATGGTTGCGGTAGCACCTGCAGCAACCTGTCTGGTCTCCTTGTAGGTGCCCATAGTACCCTTGATGGTGATCACGTCGCCAACCTTAACGTTGGTCTTCAGTCTGTATACGTAGAGAGTATTGCCCTCTGCGTCCTCGATAGTAACGGTAATGTTGCCGTACTGCTCGCTCCACTCGGTGTTGATCTCCTTAACGGTACCGCTAACAAGAATGTTGCTGCCGTCAGGAAGAGCAAGTGCCTCAGGAATGCTGATGGGAGCCTTGGAAAGAGAGATCTCGAATACCTTGGTCTCAACTACGTCGCCGCAGGTAATGGTAGCGGTAACGGTTACAGTGGTTGCGTTGTCGGGAACAACGATGTTGAGCTTGCCGTCTGCGATAGCGGCGTTGGTCTCGTTGTTGGTAGCCCAGGTGATGGTAACGTCATCGTAGTACTTACCAACAGCGGGAAGCTCAATAACGGCGTCGTCGCTGAAAGCAGCGTCGATCTTAACAGCTTCCTTCTCTGCCTCAACCTTCTCAGCCGCGGTCTTTACAACCTCTGCGTAGTTGGTGAAGGGAGTGGTGCTCATAGGAATGAGGTAAGGAGCGCCATTGTAAAGGATCAGGATACCGTCAACGTCAGCCTTGAAGCCGAAGTGAGCAGCATGATCTGCATCGATAGCAGCCTTGTCGTCAGCCTTGATGGAGGTGGGGAAATCGGTTACGTAGGTTCTGAGATAACCGGACTGTGCGCCGATTGCGAAGTACAGGTACTGAGAGGTATCCTTCTCAAGATCCTGAGTGCCGATCTCAACGCCCTTGATGGAAACGTGAAGACCAACGTATGCGCCAAGGTCTGCACCTGCGGTGAAGGCCTCGGTG
>JAZLBM010000112.1:0-3666 GCA_045613705.1 Eubacteriales bacterium
TCCAGCCACTGCCGTGTGTAGGCGGCATAGGAGTCCGCATCGGTCTGCTTGAAGGAGAGGTCGCCGAAGTTCTTTTTAAGATTGTAGGGGGGATCTACGATCAGAAGATCCACAGAGCCCTTTCTGAGCTTGGGGAGCACCGTGAAGGTGTCGCCGAGAATGATCTTGTTCTCGGGAGAGCCGAGATCGCCGCCCCCATCCAACACCGCGTTAAGATAGACCCGTCCCTCCTCAAGAGACAGATCGATGGTCTTGTTTCGATTGGATTTTTCACGCGTGATCATACCCTCACCCCCTTTTTCCTATTGTACCATGTTTTTTCTTTGATTGCAAGCAAAGTTTTTCTTGCTTTTGG
The DNA here is from genome assembly GCA_045613705.1 of Eubacteriales bacterium. GTDB lineage: Bacteria > Bacillota > Clostridia > Oscillospirales > CAG-272 > RGIG8775. The sequence goes on from JAZLBM010000112.1 coordinate 356, forward strand.
TCGGCGGCTATGATACAATAAAGAAAACCGACAAAGGAGATATTATGAAGGCTTACGAAAGATTTTTGAAATATATTGCCATCAATACCAAGAGCGACGATGCCACGGGGACGGTGCCCAGCACCGCCTGCCAGTTCGATCTGGCGCGTTTTCTCGGCGAAGAGCTGAAGGCCCTTGGATGCACGAACGTGACGGTGGACGACAAGTGCTACGTGTACGCCGAGATCCCCGCAACCGAAGGCTATGAGGATCGCGTGCGCCTCGGCTTCATTGCTCATATGGACACCTCTCCCGACTTTTCGGGCGAGGGCGTTAAGCCGCAGATCATTGTGAACTACGACGGCGGCGAGGTGGGGCTTGGCACAAGCGGACGCGCCCTGTCCCCCTCCGTCTTTCCCCATCTGCCAACCCTTGCGGGTCGCACCCTCATAACCACCGACGGTACCACCCTTCTCGGTGCCGACGATAAGGCGGGCATCGCCGAGATCATGACGGTGGCGGAGCGCATTCTGGAAAGTGGAATGCCTCACGGCAAGATCTGCATTGGCTTTACCCCCGACGAGGAGATCGGAAGCGGCGCGGATCATTTCGACGTGGCACGCTTTGGCGCGGACTACGGCTACACCCTTGACGGCGACGCCGAGGGCGGTCTTGAGTTTGAGAATTTCAACGCCGCAGGAGCCAGCTTTGAGGTGCGCGGCTTCAACGTCCATCCCGGCTCTGCCAAGAACGTGATGATCAATGCGGCGCTTGTTGCAATGGAGATAGGTTCTATGCTTCCCGCAGCCGACATTCCCGCCAAGACCGAGGAATACGAGGGCTTCTACCATCTGACCGATATGTCGGGCGACTGCTCGGCGGCGCGCCTTGACTACATCGTACGCGATCACGATTTCGGTATGTTTGAGGCGAGAAAGACCATCCTTCGCCATATCGAGAAGAGCATCAACGAAAAGTATGGCGAGGGCACCGTGACCCTCACCATCCGCGATCAGTACCGCAATATGCGCGAGCAGATCGAGCCCTGCTGGCATCTGGTAGACAACGCCAAGCTTGCCGCCGAGCGTTGCGACGTTATCCCCGTGATCAAGCCCATCCGCGGCGGTACCGACGGCGCGCGTCTCTCCTACATGGGTCTGCCTTGCCCCAATCTCGGCACGGGCGGTCACGCATTCCACGGTCCCTTTGAGCACATCACCGTCGAGGGAATGGATAAGGCCACCGACATCGTAATGGAGCTGGTCAAGATCTACGCCGACGTAAAACGATAATCCCAAGCCCACCGCACCGCGGTGGGCTTTTTCGTGCAAATTTTGATTTGTCGGTATGTTCGCACAAACAAAACGGCGAGCGAAAGCCTTCCCTAAGATAGGGAAGGTGTCACCGTGGGTGACGGATGAGTGTGCGCTGATTGCAGTTGTGATAAGGCTTCGCACCCTCATCAGTCGCGTCCCGCGACAGCTTCCCCATCTTGGGGAAGCCTTGGTTCGGCGTGTTCATAGCGCGACCGACAAACATCAATTTAATATCTCCCGAATAAATTCATTCTCCCTTGGCAACAGTAAGGATAAAGTGTATTGCAAAGGAGAAGAGAATGAAAATTTTTCGTATACTTATTGTGTTGTCTGCTGTTTTCTTACTTGCCGTCTCGTTGCTTCCCATCCACGGAGAGGACGGCATTTATGAAAACGTGATCCGCTTTCACGTGGTAGCCAATTCGGATAGCGAGGCCGACCAGGCGCTGAAGCTTCGGGTTCGGGATGCGGTGCTGGACTTCTGTGCCCCCATTCTCGGCGAATGCCAAAGCCGTGCCGAGGCGGTGGATGCGGTCTTGTCCATTCGGGACGAGATCGAGACCGTCGCCGCCGAAGCGCTTCTTGCGGCAGGGTGCGAGGACGGCGTTCGCGTGGAGCTGGGCGAGGAGACCTACCCCGAAAAGCGGTATGAAAGCCTCTGCTTTCCGTCGGGTACTTACCTGTCGCTCCGCATTCTGATCGGCGAGGCCGAGGGGCAAAACTGGTGGTGCGTGCTGTTTCCGCCCATTTGTACGTCGGTGGCGACGGCAAGCAAGGAAGAGGCGGAGGAGATCTTCGTCGCCGTGGGCTTTACACCCGAGCAGTACCGCATTATCACCGAGACCGATCGGGTAAATTACAAGATCAAATTCAAGCTTTTGGAATTCTTTGAATCGGCGTTTGCCAAAAAATAAAAGCCTCGATCGAGGCTTTATTTTTGTATTTGCAGAATCCTTTTTTCGGTCACGACGGTGTCCACCGCCGCGTCAAGGTCACCGTGGGGCAGGGTAGTGCGCAGAAATTCCTCGTACGCCACGCCGACGGAGTGAATTTTGTGGGTGTTCAAATACCGATCGTAGTAACCGCCGCCGTAGCCGATGCGGTGTCCGCTACCGTCAAAGGAAAAGGCGGGGACGAGGATCATCGCGTTCGCGAGATCGGTGATGGGGATGGCATCTTCGCGCGGCTCGCGGATGCCGAATTTTCCATTCTCAAGCTCGTCAAGGTCGCTTACGAGATAGAAATCCATCTCACCCTTGGTATCGGCACAACGGGGAAAGGCGCAGGGAATTCCGCGCGCTGTTGCTTCGTGAAAAACGGGTCGCAGGTCGATCTCCGCCCCCTTCGGGTAAAAGAGAAGCAGTAGATCGACGCCGTCAAGCAAGGACAGCAGGGAAGCACAGATACCTTTGTCGCGCTTTTCCCGTTCATCTTCTGAAAGAGCCGCCCTCAGCGCACGAAGCTCAGCGCGAAGAGCGGCTTTTTTTTCGTTGATCATGCCTGTACCGTGGCCTTCAGCTCGGCGGCCTTTTCCCCGCCGCAGAAGTAAGCGACGATGGCAAGTCCAAATTCAAGAGCTACACCCATACCGGCGGCGGTGATGTGCCGTCCGTCGGTAACTACTTTTTTGGTGGAGATCGTCGCACCCTCAAGATACTTCTCAAAGCCCGGGAAGGCGATGGCTTCCTTGCCGGAGAGGTCTCCTCGCTTGCCGAGGATCATAGGCGCGGCACAAATGGCGGCAACAAGCGCTCCCTCGCGGTTAGCATCGTCAATGGCGCGGTGCACAATGGGCGAAGCATCCAGATTGGTGGTGCCCGGCATACCGCCCGGAAGGATCACGGCGGTGGGCGCACTGTCAAGAAGCTCGTCAGCGGTCATATCCGCTTCCACCGTAATGCCGTGGGAGCCGGTGATATACTTGCCGCCAACACCGACCGTCTTGATATCGAGACCCGCGCGGCGATTAAGGTCGAGAGGGCAGAGTGCCTCTACCTCCTCAAAGCCGTTTGCCAA
>JAZLBM010000113.1:0-3928 GCA_045613705.1 Eubacteriales bacterium
AAATTTTGATTTGTCGAACTGTTTGAGATGTACAATAAAGGCTCCCTCCGGGAGGGAGCTGGCGCCGAAGGCGACTGAGGGAGCACGCGTGACAAAGCCTTTTGCGCCTTGGTATGGCAAGCGTTTGTCACTTGTACCGCAGGCTCCTCCCGCCTCGCATTCGCTCGGCACCTCCCTCTCGGAGGGAGGCTATTTGCTCGCCATGAACAGACCGACAAACATCAATTTCCCTTTTATCATTGACATCGGGCGCGGAGGGTGGTATAATGGCGGCAGAAACTGCGACAGCGCAGCCTTGGAGGATTTTATGGCATTTTTTCAGATGAACTATCATTCCGACGCCCTCGGTATGGGCGTTTCCGTCAACGTAATTTTGCCCGAGAAGGCAAAGACCATGATCGGTATGGAAGCCAACGGCGGCGGCACGTATAAGACCCTGTATTTGTTCCACGGCCTGTCCGACGACCACACCATCTGGATGCGCCGCACGTCGATCGAGCGATACGCGGCGGAGCGCAACATTGCGGTGGTTATGCCCTGTGTTGCCCGCAGCTGGTACACCGACACCGCCTACGGTGCCAAGTACCTGACCTTTGTTACAAAGGAGCTTCCCGACGTATGTCGCGGCTTCTTCCGCGGTATGTCCGACAAGCGGGAGGACACCCTCGTTGCCGGTCTTTCCATGGGTGGCTACGGCGCCATCAAGGCGGCACTTACCTGCCCCGAGCGCTTTGGTCTTTGCGCGTCGCTTTCGGGCGCTCTTGACGTGTCCGATTTTTCCCGCAATCGTCCGCTTCCCGAGTGGCGCGGTATCGCGGGCTTTGGTATTAACGGCGGCGAGGATATTGTGGACGGCCCTATGGACATCTACGCCATGGCGCGTCGCAACGCGGCGGAGGGCAAGCCCTTCCCCAAGCTCTACATGTGGTGCGGCGAGCAGGACAGTCTCATCAAGCACAACGACCGCTATCACGAGCTCCTCGGCGAGCTTGGCGTGGAGCATCTCTACGAGACCTCCGAGGGCAACCACTCCTGGAAATGGTGGGATCTCCACATTCAGGACGCTCTCGATTATCTATTGAAATAAAAATAGGAGAGCAACGCTCTCCTTTTTTTATGCGATGGTGACGTGCTTTCTTCTTGACGCGATATAGGACGGCAGGTAGGGCGCGGCGTGGATCACAAGGTAGAGGAGATACACCAACGCCACCGAGAACCAGTCGGGCGTTGCCCGTCCGATGGGCGCGAAGAAGAAGGAATTCAGCTTGAAGAACATATAATCCGAATTGATGCTTGAAAAATTCACGAGATTGGCCACCACCGACACACAGAGGGCAGGAGCGGCGGGCAACAGCAGATCCGTAGCCGAGCGCGCCTGCTTGTAGGAATGGTATCCCGAGCGAAGCATAACGATGGCGCAGAACAAAAGCGAGCCGTGGTAGAAGAAGGTATGAAAGCCCGCAAAGGAAATGCAGGAATAGTGCCCGAGAACGTTGGCGGGATAGAAAAAATTGATAGCACCGCCGAGAAGTCCCAGCGTGCAGACGTAGCCACAGCCCATATACCGCACCTTCCCGTGTCCGAAAATGGCAAGGGGCATAGCGTACATAAAGATACTGCACGGGTAAAGGGGCAAAACGCCGCCTGCCTCAAAGTCCACCGTGACACCCGCATAGGTCTCCCAGATGATCTTGGCGGTCTCGAAGATAACAAGCAGAACCCAAAGCACACCAAAGCAAATGCGGATGGACTTCTCCTTCATATGAGACACGCGAAGCGCCAGAAGAATCACCAACAGCAAAAACACAACGGAAAAGACGAAATGAAGCGGTGTAAACAGCGTTCCCGCCAGCTGATCCGCCTTGGGCAAAAAATCCTTGTGAGTGAAAAAATTGGGAATCAGTTTTACAAGATATTGCATCATACGTTCCTCAAACTATCAAAAAGTCAAAACGGTGGCAAAGCCCACGGCAAGGCCGTGGGCGTTTAGTTTTAGGAAAGGGCGCCGCCGATCAGCTCGGCAAGGGCAAGACTGCCGCCCGTGACCATAGCGATCAGAGCAAGAATTCCCACAATGATCAGCACGCAGAAATAGGAGCGAGAAAAATTGCGGACGTTTACGTTGGGGGAGGCAAAGGAGAGAACGATGGCAAAGACCCAGCCCACCACAGGGAGAGCAAACAGGATCTGCAGACCAAAGTAACCCCACATAGAAATCGGCTTGTTCATAAGAGTCTCCTTTCAGACGGTTTCGTTAATTTTCAGCTTGGCAAGACCACCCTCGGAGGTTTCACGATAGGCGTGGGCGATGTCAAGTCCGGTTTCCTTCATAGTGTGAATGACCTTGTCCAGCGAGATCTTGCGGGTGTCGCTTAAGAAGCTGGAAAGGCTGACCGCGTTGATAGCGCGCATAGCGGCCACGGCGTTGCGCTCGATACAGGGGATTTGCACAAGACCGCAGATGGGGTCACAGGTAAGACCCAGGTGGTGCTCGATGGCGATCTCGGCGGCGTACTCGATCTTGTCAAGATCAAGTCCGAAGAGCTCGGCAAGAGCGGCCGACGCCATAGCGCAGGCGCCTCCGATCTCGGCCTGACAGCCGCACTCGGCGCCCGAAATGGACGCGTTGGTCTTAATGAGATTGCCGATGATTCCGCCTGCCTCAAGAGCGCGGATGATGTCGCGGTCACTGTAGCCGCGCTTTTTCTGCTGATAGTAAAGCACCGCGGGAAGCACGCCCGACGCGCCGCAGGTGGGCGCCGTGACGATAGTCTCGCCCGAGGCGTTCTGCTCACTGACGGCAAAGGCGTAGGAGCAGACCATACGGTTCTCACGGGTCTCGGCGCTCTCGTCGATGTGCTGCTGTCCGAAAAGGGTCTTGGCCTTGCGCTTCACCTCAAGTCCACCGGGCAGGATGCCCTCGGCAAGAAGTCCCTCGCGAACCGAGCGCTTCATAGTCTCCCAAACGTGCTCCATATGCACCGCAAGGGTGGGACCCTCGATATGCTCGGCGTACTCCGAAAGGCGCAGGTCATTGGCACGGCAATAAGCCGCGATCTCGTCAAAGGTGCTGTGGGGATAGACGACAGGCGCCACGCCCAGCTCCTCGCCGATGGTCTTGATCCGTCCGCCGCCGACGCTGATCACCGTGATGCGATCGGTCTCGACGCCGTCCTTTTCCGCAATCAGCTCCATAGTATTGGGATGGGGCAGATCGGTCTTCTCCATATCGAAGATCACCTCGGAGGGGATCTCCGCAAAGGTCTTTCCTATCACGTAGTCGGTGCCGTGTCCCTTGCCCGTTTTGGCAAGAGATCCGTAGAGAATGGCACGGAAGTGATCCGCCTGGGGATTGCGCGCCAAAAACAGCTTGCACGCCCGCTCGGGCCCCATGGTGTGAGAGCTGGAGGGACCGCGTCCCGTTCTATATAATTCCGAGAGGGATTCCATTCCCTTTCTTTCGTTGATCGTATCCATTCGATTCACCTCATAATACTTTCTATTCGTATTGTAGTACATCTCTGCGCATTTGTCAAGATGGATGTGAAATTGATGTTTATAGGTGCGTTATGTCTATGCGCAAACAAACGGATTTGATCTAAACATTGTAGGGACAGGCGTCCTCGACTGTCCGCGACAAAGGATTTTGCAATTTCACAATTGATAAAATCCTTTTGTAGAAGGTGTTTATGCCCGGCCGCAAACAAAACCAATTCTCTTCGTTTTGGGACAGTCGAGGACGCCTGTCCCTACGGTTATGAGGTACGGTTTCGTTCCTGCGTAGCCATATCAAACCCACCGCTAAATCAAAATTTGAACGCAAAAAGGCTCGGGAGCAAGCTCCCGAGCCTTGAAAGGGTTATTACAATCAGCCGTTCTTCTTTGCCTTTTCCTTGAGCACAAGGATAGCCGCGGCAAGGAGAGCAAG
>JAZLBM010000114.1:0-2892 GCA_045613705.1 Eubacteriales bacterium
GGCCTCAAGCTCGGGGTCGGAAAGGAGAATGAAGGGCAGAGAATACTTCTCGGCAAACTTCACGTGAGAGGCTACGCTGTCGCGACTGACGCCGATGACCACCACGCCGCGCTTTTGGAACTCTCCGTACGCGCCCGCAAAGGCGCAGGCCTGACGGGTGCATCCGGGGGTGTTGTCCTTGGGATAGAAGTAAAGGACCACCTTCTTGCCCGCAAAATCCGAAAGGGAAACGGCGCGACCGTCCTTGTCCGTGAGGGTGAAATCGGGTGCTTTTTGACCTATTGTTAGCATCGTGGGGAACTCCTTATCGTTAGTTTTCGTCGTCGCTGAATTTGGGTTGGATCTTGTAGTAGTCAAGAACGGGAAGCAGAACGAGGGCGGTCAGACCCGCGTTGAAGCCGCCGTTGTAAAGCACGAAGCCACCGTGCATCGCCGCCGTGGAGGTGCAGATAACGGCGCTGAGAAAGCCTGCAAGAAGTCCGACCTTCCAGCCGTACTTACCCGCAAAGGGGCAAAGACCCGTGGCGAAGGCAAGACCGTTGATGTAGCTCTGCGTCGAAAGCGTCCAGGGCACGTCAAAGCGGCAGATGCCACAGATGACGCACACGATGACCTGCAAGACTACGTAGCCGAGCACAATGGGAGCTACGGTGCGGGGCTGTTGTCCGTCGGCGGCAAAGGTGAGGGCGGCAAAGGTCACGCCCACCGTTGCCCCCGTGAAGCCTACGCCTTGGGGCAGGAAGGGGAAGATCTCGGGCAGAACGAAGATCAGGTTGAGGTACGCTATGATGCAAAGTCCGTACACGCCAAAATTGATCAGGCACACGGGCATACCGAACTTGTCAAGGAAGTCCACGCCGTAGCCCGTGCTCCGAAGAAGCTTACGGTATCCGCAGAAGCTTCGGCGGTTGAAGAGATAGCCCATCAGAATGGTTCCTAGGAAGAGCAGAATGAAAAAGACGTTCATAAAGCCTCGGTAGGCATAGGGCATAGCGTAATATTCGGGGTTGTCAATGACGATGGTGGCGGGGGCGTCGATGCCAAGGGTCTGATACAGAAAGGCGTATACGAAGATACCGAGGATGCCGATGGCAAGTCCCGCCTTGTACATATTGTATCCGCGATGCATGGCGGTGGTGCCGGGGAGAAGGGCGGGGACGATGAAGCCCGTGGCAAGACCGAAGAGGATGGCAAGAATGATGCCAAGCACCGTGGTCTTGGGCTCTCCGTATACGAACCGCTCACCAAGAGAATAGCGGAAGAGGAAGTCGCTGATGAAGGGGCCGAGGGCGGTGGCGAAGAGGGCGATATGAACCCGCTCGCGGAAGGGCTTCTTCTGAATGAAGCAGAAGAGCATAACGCCAAGAAGGGGCGGCCACATATTGAGAATGTTGAGACCGTAAAAGCCGTGAGCAATGACGAGAATGTAGCCTGCAAGGGTGGGCGCTTTAACCTTGGCGCGACAGAGAAGCACGATCAGGTTACAGGTAAGTCCGCAGAGGGCGGCGTTGAAGAAGGCGCTTCCAAGTCCACCCAAGGCAAAGTAGTCGGTGACAAGCTTTGCGGGGGAGGTGAGGATGCGCATAAAATTCGCCCAGAAGTCGGTCTCCTTCGTCACAAGAACGGCGAAGGGGACGGCGAGGAAGAGAGCAAGGCTGAGCACACCCATATACAGGGTGATGATGCGACCCGCCCGTTTTGCGTGATGTACCTCTGCCTCATAGGCAGAAAGATGAGGCTGTTGCGATTTTATCATGATTTTATGTCCTTTTGGTCTTGAAAATCCTTTTGCTGCCCTATTATAGCACAATTTTTTCCGCGTTTCAACAAAAATCGTGCAGATATGTAAAAAAATAGAAGCTGACCTCATGGCGCCCACCCCGACCCGTAACGGATCGACGACAAGCACTAAGCCAACTTCCGTTTGTAGTATATCACAAGATTTGCAAAATGTCAACCATAGATGCACAGAAGAATAAAAATAGAAACCAAGGTCCTAAAGCCGTCGCGCCCACAAAAAGTGGGGGCCTCCGACTCTCGCTTGATTTCTAAATAACATTATATCACGAAGTTTGAAAATGTCAACAAAAAGAAGAAAGATTTCTCGCAAGTCACTTCCGGCAGCACCGTGCCTTCAGTATTAAACGATCCATCTTTCTTCAATGATAGTATATCACAAAATTTCAAAAATGTCAAGAAAAAAGAACCACCGCTCTTCTTTCGGGAGGAAAGGTCACAATGCCTAACGTGCCGAATACCTTGAGCGATGGTTATCGAGTTACCGCGGCGCAATTTGCCGTGAAGGCCATTGCCAATACTCCGCGTTCTCCTCGGTTTTGGTTGGTTTCAGACCCTGAGGCTCCAATTGCCGGCGGGCGTAACCAACAGAAGAATCTCCGACGGTGACTCCGGCGCACGAATCGCGAAGCAGTATGGCGGGATCCTTCTACAAGGTCGGATTTATCTCGTGCCCAATACGCTCAACTAATAAGTGAGAATAAGGAAAAATACGCCTACAAATCCGACTGTCCCCAACAGAGTATGATAGCAACTTGCAATTGCTACCTCCACGGCTCCCGAAGGAGATGTTAAGGACAATATTATTATATCACAAAATTTCAAGAATGTCAAGCAAAAAGAAAGAATCCTCCACCCGACGGACTTTACATGCCGGCGTAAACACCCGAAAAGGTGCCAATAGAGAACTCTTTCTTGATGATATCATATCACAATTTTTCGGAAATGTCAAGAAAAAAAGAACCACCGCTCTTCTTTCAAAGCAAAAGCTAACCAAATGATTTTCGTTTTCATAATTTGCAATATGTAAAAGAAATAGAAAGGGTAGCTGAGGATCTAAGCGGCTCTTCCGACATAAATAGTCGGCCGTACACC
>JAZLBM010000115.1:0-6357 GCA_045613705.1 Eubacteriales bacterium
CGAGGTTTTCGTAAACCTTTATGACAAGGGACTGATCTACCGCGGATACCGTATCATCAACTGGTGTCCCCGTTGCCTGACCGCGCTTTCCGACGCAGAGGTTGAGTATAAGGATCAGCCCGGCAACTTCTGGCATATTAAGTATCCTATCAAGGGTGAGGACGGCTACGTTGAGATCGCTACCACCCGTCCCGAAACTATGTTCGGTGACACCGCCGTAGCGGTTAACCCCGAGGACGAGAACACCAAGCACCTCATCGGCAAGAAGGTACTTCTTCCCATTGTAAACCGCGAGATTCCCGTTATCGCCGACGATTACGTTGAGATCGGCTTCGGTACCGGTTGCGTAAAGATCACCCCCGCTCACGACCCCAACGACTTTATGGTTGGTCAGCGCCACGATCTTGAGCAGATCAAGGTTATGAACGACGACGCCACTATGAACGCCCACGCGGGCAAGTACGAGGGCATGGATCGCTACGCCTGCCGCAAGGCGCTTGTTGCCGACCTTGAGGCTGAGGGTTACCTTGTCAAGACCGTTCCCCACGACCACAACGTTGGCGTTTGCTACCGTTGCGGCACTACGGTCGAGCCTCTTACCTCCGACCAGTGGTTCGTTAAGATGAAGCCTCTGGCTGAGCCCGCTATCAAGGCGGTTGAGTCGGGCGACATCAACTTCGTTCCCGAACGCTTCTCCAAGAACTACTTCAACTGGATGAACAACATCCTTGACTGGTGTATTTCCCGTCAGCTTTGGTGGGGTCACCGCATTCCCGCCTTCTACTGCGACGATTGCGGCGAGATGACCGTCTCCAAGACCGACATCGACGTCTGCCCCAAGTGCGGCGGCAAGGTGCATCAGGACAATGACGTGCTTGACACCTGGTTCTCCTCTGCCCTTTGGCCCTTCTCTACGCTGGGATGGCCTGAGCAGACCGAGGATCTCAAGAGATACTACCCCACGAACGTTCTCGTTACCGGCTACGATATCATCACCTTCTGGGTTTCCCGCATGATCTTCTCCGGTCTTGAGCATATGGATGCCAAGCCCTTCTCTACCGTATTTATCCACGGTCTTGTACGCGACGCACAGGGTCGCAAGATGTCCAAGTCCCTCGGAAACGGTATCGATCCCCTGGAGATCATCGAAAAGTACGGCGCAGACGCACTCCGCTTTGCGCTGGCTACAGGTAACTCCCCCGGAAACGATATGCGCTTCTCCGACGAGAAGATCGAGGCGGCACGTAACTTTGCCAACAAGCTTTGGAACGCATCCCGCTTCGTTCGTATGAACCTTACCATCGATAAGATCGCACTTCCCGAGGCGTCTGCCTTGGCGCTTGAGGACAAGTGGATCCTGACCCGCTTTGATGAGTTGACCGCCGGTGTTATCGCCGCCCTTGACAAGTTTGAGGTTGGCGTTGCGCTTTCCAACATCTACGATTTCACCTGGGATATCTTCTGCGACTGGTACATCGAGCTTTCCAAGGCTCGCCTTGGCGAGAAGGATACCGCCGAGAATCTGGTAGCGCAGAACGTGATCGCGTACGTTCTTGTTGGCATTCTCAAGCTGCTTCATCCCTTTATGCCCTTCATCACCGAGGAGATCTACGGATCCCTTCCCCACGATGCGGCAGATGAGAGCATTATGATCTCCAAGTATCCCACCTGCGACGCGACCCTCCGCTACGCTGAGGCAACCGAGCAGATGAACCGAATCATCACGGCCATCAAGGCCATCCGTGCCCGCCGTAATGAGATGAACGTTCCTCCCTCCCGCCGTGCGAAGGTTTACATCGCAACCCGCTACGCCGACACCTTCAACGACAAGACCGCCGTGTTCTTCACCCGTCTTGCATCGGCCTCCGAGATCGAGGTTGCGGAAAGCTTTGAGGGCGTGATCTCGGCAGACGATGCCGTTCAGATCATCACCGACTCGGCAACCGTATTCCTTCCCCTGTCCGACATCATCGACACCGAGAAGGAGCGCGCACGCCTTGAGGCAGAGGAAAAGAAGCTTCTCGGCGAGATTGACCGCATTGAGAAGAAGCTTTCCAACGAGGGCTTCGTAGCAAAGGCACCCGCCGCCGTTGTTGACGGCGAAAAGGCGAAGCTGGAAAAGTACCGCGAGAACCTCGACGGTGTAAGAGCCGCGCTTGCCAAATTGAAATAAAACCCACAAGCAGCACCCAATCGGGTGCTGCTTTTTTGATGACGTTCAAATTTTGATTTATCGGTGGGTTTAGAATCCGCAGAAACACCGTAGGGGCGATTCACGAATCGCCCCTACGAAAAAGGCATCAAACCGATAAACATCAATTTATATAATTTTTTCACTTTGTGAAACCTCCGCCTTTTTTTGCCGTCTATATAGGTGAAATCCAAAAAATGGCACAACGCCGACAATGGAGGTAAACTATGAAACGCACTCGCATTTTTACACTTGGTATTCTCTCTTTGGTTCTTTGCCTGATCCTCGGCGCCTGTGGCGCGGCCAAGGCTGACAAGGAGGATTGGTATTCCGCAGACGTAGACAACAACTATTTTGACAAGGTTGAGATGGAGACCGAAGCCGTTTTTCCCGAAAAGGATATGGCCTCGGGAATGGACGGTGGCTACGTAAGCGCACCGTCGGAGAGCGCTCCCTCCTCCGATGCATCGCAATACGCCGAAAAGGTGATCCGCAACGTCAGTATGTATGCGGAGAGCCGCGACTTTGACCGCGCCCTTGAGGAGATCCGCGCATCGGTTGCCTTCCTTGGCGGCTACGAGCAGTCGGTCAACGTAACGGGCAAAAGCTATCACAGTAGCACCCAGTATTGTCGCACCGCGCGCATGACCCTTCGCATCCCCGCAGAATCCCTTGACGCCTTCCTCGGCGAGGTCGGCGAGCTGGTCAACGTCACCTCGGAAACGATGAACAGCACCAACGTCACCGCCGAATACTACGACATGGAAGCTCGCATCAGCGTTCTGGAGAGCGAAAAGGCGGCGTATGAGGAAATGCTGAAAAAGTCGGACGACGTTACCTATCTTCTGAAGATCAAGGACCGTCTTTACGACGTCATTGAGGAGATCGAGTCCTACAAGACCCAGCTCCGCGTCTACGACAACAAGGTAGCCTATTCCACCGTCACCATGACGCTGGACGAGGTCATTGAGTACACCCCCATCGTCACCCCCCGTGACTCCTTTGGCACGCGAATCGCGAATGCTTTCCGCGAGAGCTGGCAGGACTTTGCCGACGGTTGTCAGTCCCTCTTCATCGGTCTTGTCTACTCCCTTCCCACCCTGCTTGTGCTGGGCGTGATCGGCGCGGGCATCTTCGTCGCGATCCTGGTACTTGTCAAAAAGATCAAAAAGAAGGCGGCGGCCAAAACCACCGACGACTGACAATAAAAAAGTGGAAGACTGAGTCTTCCACTTTTCTTTTATATTTCTCTTGTTCTTCTCTTCTGGTTGTACTCGGAACGAGGATTGTAGATCTCGCGCCAGGAAAGGTCGCCGCGATCCAAAGCCGTGATGATCACCTCAGCGGTCGCGATATTGGTAGCCACGGGGATGTTGTAAAGATCGCACATACGCATCATCTCGTTTTCCACCTCATCGTAGGCGGTGCTGGGACGGGTATCTCTGAAATTCAGAAGCACGTCGATCTCGTTATAAGCAAGACGGGAAATGATCTGCTCTTCTCCACCGTGCTCGCCGGTAAGAAGTCGCTCGATCTCAAGACCCGTAGCCTCGCTGATATACTTTGCGGTGATGCTGGTCGCACACAAATTATGTTTACTGAGGATTCCGCAATATGCAATGCAGAATTCCGTCATCAGTTCCTTTTTCGTATCGTTGGCGATGATTGCAATTTCCATTTTTTGCCTTTCCCTTTGTATCCCTTTCATCAAATGACGGCATAAAACTAACCGTATGCATTATAGCACAAAGCCTATCTTTTGTCAATCGGTTTTATTCAATTTCATAAATATTTATAAAATGATGTTGCAATTATAGGTGATTTTGCACAAAAAGAAAGGGGCCGCCGAAGCGGCCCTCTTCTTTTATTCTTTTTCGGGCTTGGATTCTTTGCTTTCTTCCTGCTTTCGGCGATAACCGTACTTGGAATAATAGCCGTACTTGGAATATCCGTAAGAATTTCGATATCCCATGCCCTGCTTTTTCATCTTATTCAGAACAACGCCGAGAATATGTACGCCGCTCTTCACAAGCTGATTCTTGATCTCATTGGCGTGCTTGTAGGAAATTCTGTCAGAAGCCACTACGATAATGGCGCTGTCACAAACGTTCGCGATCACAGCACAGTCAATAACCGCGCCAAGGGGAGGCGTGTCGATCAGCACGTAATCATAGTTCTTCTTCTGCTCCTCGATCATCTTGCCAAACGCGCTGGAGCCGAGAAGCTCTGCGGGATTTGCGGGGAACTGTCCCGAGAATATAATATGAAAGCCTTCGATCTGAGTAGCAAACAGAACCTCGTCAAGCGTATTCTGTCCGGACAGATACTGGCTAAGTCCACAGATGCCTGCCGCATCCACGTATCTCTTTACCAGCTCCGATCTTCTGAGATCCGCATCCACCAAAAGAACCTTCTTTCCGGCCTCGGCTAAGGATTTGGCGATCTCTATCGTCGTGGTAGATTTTCCCTCGTGGGGCTGGCAGCTGGTAATGGTAATGGCTTTCACGTCGGTTCCGCAGAACTGAATGTTGGCACGAAGTGCCTTATACGCCTCGTCAACAAAATATTTATTGGGTTCACCAAAATTTAACGTTACCGTTCTCATACGATCATCCTTTCTCTCTGATTGCTTCGAAATCAATATCGTGCCCTGTTCTTAGACGAAGCATTAAACATAGGAATCTCGCCCAAAACACTCAAGCCAAGATACTTTTCAACGTCCTCAGCACAGGTGATTCTATCATCGTTGAGCTTCACAAGAAGTGCGATCGCAAAAACCAACAGACCGGCGGCTACCGCAAGAATGGCAGGAATCAGAACACTAACCGAGTTGGAGGGCGCGTAATTCAGCGTTCCCGGATCCAGAACTCTCACCTGGTCAAAGCCCATATAGTACTTGATCTCGCCTGCGGCATACGCGCAGATTCTGTCCACAAGCTCCTTGGAAAGCTCGGCATCGTCAGTACGAACGGAGATCTCAAGCACGCGGGAATCAGGAAGATTGGCGATGGAGAGCCTCTTCTTCAGACCGCTGTAATCCATCTCCTCTACAGCTCTCTTCCACGCACGGGGAATATCCTCATCTTCAACCATATCGTTGATCACGCTGTTCAGCACGCGGCGGCTGGTAATGATCTGCTCACAGTCGTTCAACGTGTACAGCGCAACCTCAAGATAAGAGATGGCGGCAGAGCCGGAGCGTCCCTCTTCCTTATAATACAGGTAGATGGTGGACTTGGAGGTATATTCCTCCTCATAGATTGCGGTCAGGTAAGCAAAGCAAGAGCCGCCTACAAGAAGTGCAACGAGAAGGATCAGCCACAGGCGCTTAAAAAACAGGGTGACCATATCCTTGAAGCTCATAGAAATCTGTTCTGTTTTTTCAGTCATATTCATTGATGTTTTCCTTTCTTTTTACCGATTGGAACGAAGTTTTTCACCTTGAAGAATTTTCTTGGGATTCGTGCAAAACAGCTGCGCTGCATACTCTTCCCCATATCGCTTTTGAATTTTTTGATAGGCTTGGCTGAGCACGGGAGGGCGCTTGACGGGATCGTGCCCGTCCGAGGCGATCACGTGAACAAGACCTGCCGCAAGCAACCGATGAGCAATGCGAGCGGGCGCGGAAAACAAACCGCCAAGCAACGACTCCACGTTCACCTGTATCAAGGCTCCGGTCTGCACGACCTCATTCAGAGCCTTTGCGTTTTTCCAAAAGCAGCCGTATCGTTCAATATGTGCAACGATGGGTAGATATCCCGCATTCTGCAAAATGCTAATGCCCCGAAGGATCTCCGCCGCGCCATTGACCGAAAAGAAGTCCACCAGCACGTATCGGGTACCGGCAAGTGTTCTGCAGGTCCCCGCCGCAAGCATCTCCGTACCGCCAAAGCGGTAGGTCATCTCGTTGCCCAGATACAGGATCATCTCGGGAAGCTCATCGCGACAATATTGCTTTGCCTTTTCAAAGGCCTCGGAAACCTTCTCCTCAGACGACATATGCTCAAAGCTCCAATGGGGGGTAAGGCACAGTTCCCTTACGCCATCCGCATACGAAGCGCGAAGCATTTCGCACATCGTCGTCTCATCGGGAGCACCGTCATCAACGCCAAACAGCGCGTGGCAATGTATATCGACAAATGCATTCACGGCTTTCACTTCCTAAA
>JAZLBM010000116.1:0-2747 GCA_045613705.1 Eubacteriales bacterium
AATTTGACCGATAAATTGATGTTTATCGGTGTTTTAAAGCCTTCCCTAAGATAGGGAAGGTGGCGGCGAAGCCGACGGATGAGTGTGCGCCTATTCCGCATTCCATAAGACTTCGCACCCTCATCAGTCGCGTTCCGCGACAGCTTCTCCATCTTGGAGAAGCCTTTAAAAGACTCACCAATAAATCAAAATTTGAAGCTCACATCAAAAAAAGGCGGGGGATCCGCCTTTTGGGGTTGTTTATTGATATGGAATAGCCGTTGCAAATCGCGATCACGGCTGACCCTTGGGCATCCACTGGTATTCCGTGATGCCGAAGCCTGCTATGACGGTGGCGGCGCTCTCGCGATCGGCCTCGTTTAACATCAGGCGCATACGGTAGGCGGTGATGAAATAGGCGTTTTTCGTAATGGCGTCGGCCATGGGCTTGCCCGAAAGCTCGCGCAAATCAAGGAAATAGCTATCGGCATAGGCCTCGGTGGTGCCCACCAATCGGGCGAGGTCGTCGCTGTTCGCAGGCACGGCCACGCCGAGGATCGTATCGCCGAGGATCTCGTCCGCGTCGCGCACGTAGCGGCTGACCGCCGTGGCATTGGCGGCGTCGGTGGGAAGTCCCACGATAACGATCTCCCGCACGCCTGCCGAAGCAAGCTCGGAAAGCAACGCCATTTCGTGCGCCACGGTGAGGATACGGGTCTGCTCGTCGGCTACCTCAAAGGCGCCCGTGACGAAATAGCCCACGCTATACCGATCCCGCTCGTGCACCGTTTCGGCAAGCTCCTCTGCGGTGAAGGAAGACAGGATATTCAGCTTCTCCAACGTTTTGTTGGCCAGGGTGGCTTCAAACCACGCGCCGCCCCGTCCGTCATAGACCCAAACGCCTGCGCCGTTTCCCTCGGGCAGGTCGCGAAGCGCCTCCTTGAGGGCCTTGTCGGTCATACCGCGGCTCTCCACGAAGTCGGCCCTGAGGGCATAAAGCCCCTCGTAGGTCTTGCCCGTCTCGGCGCCGCCGAACTCGGTGAGGTCACCGTAGGTGATGCCGTCCCGATCGGCGCGACGGGCGATGGAGCCAAGGATGGCGCCCGTGATGAGTGCCACCGCAAGTGCCGCCGCCACGATCGCCGCTATGGGCAACCAAGGCTTATCCCGAAGGCGCTCTCGCGTGGGCTCGGCATTATAATATTGAATTCTTCTGCGTCTGCGCCGCACGGCCGTCGCCTCCTTTGGAAATTTTTATTGCATCGACCAAAGAGAAATGCTCTCGTCAATCGTCACGGTCATACCCGCAGCGAGGGTGCGAACGTCCTCGTTCATACGGCAGGACAGGTACATAGCCATCAGCGTGTCAAGGTTTTCGGCAAAGTAGGTTGCCTCGGGTGCCAGGCGCTGGATGACGTAGAAGCCGTCCTCCACCTCAACCACGTCGCTGACCTCGCCCACCTCAAGGGCAAAGGCGGCGTTTTCGTATTCCTCGATGAAGTAGCCGCGCATAAAGGTGTAGTCACAGCTGGAGGTGTCCTGGTTGTAGCGAGTGCCGATGTAGTCCTCCACCGACGCGCCGCGGCGAACGGCGTCCACGACCTCCTCCGCCATCTTGCGGTTCTCCGACACGTTCTCGCCCTCGTCGTTACGGACGAAGATGCTGACGGTGCGGATGAAGCCCTCGCCTGCCATCACGGCGTCGTAGGCCTCTTTTTCAAGCTCGGTGGCGAGCAGCTCGTAGTAGCGGTACTGGCAGGAAAGAATGCCCGCGTTGAGACGGAAGACCCAGTCGGTCATACCGTTCTCGGCAAGATAGGCAAGGTAGCCGTCGCGGCCGCCGCAGTACGTAACCGCCTCGTCCACGTATTCCTGCACCTCTTGCTTGGTCACCTTGTCGGTCACCTTGATATCACGGGAGGCGCACAGGTCCATAGCCGCGTAGCTCTCCGCAAGGGCGGCGCTCACAAGGGACAGAAGCTCTGCCTCGTAGTCCGCGCCCGTCACGGCGTCGTCGAAGATGTATTCGCCGTATTTTGCCATCAGATCCGCCTTGTAGTGGAGGGTGAGGTAGCGAAGCTCCTCAAAGCGCACCTCGTGGTCGCCGCAGGTGCCCACCACGCGAGCCTCCTCGTCGGTGCTCTTGATCGCGCTCGCGGAACAGGACGAAAGCGCCAAAATCACGGTTAAAAATAAGGCAATAACGGAAATAAGCTTGATCTTCATAAATGGTTCCTTTCTCATAAGGAATAGAAATTAATGTTTATCGGTATGTTCGCAGTTGCTCTGCCAGGCTCCCTCTGGGAGGGGGCTCCCGCGAAGCGGGTGGAGGAGCCCGCGCAACAAAATCTTTTGCGCCTTGATATAGCGAGTGCTAATCGCTCATCTCGCAGGCTCCTTCCGTCACACTCCGTGTGCCACCTCCCTCTCGGAGGGAGGCCTTAAATGTGCCGACAAACCCACCGATAAATCAAAATTTGAAGGATAAATTGATGTTTATCGGTGAGTTCTCACAAACAAAATGGCGCGAACCGTACCTTGTAGGGCGGTGCCTTGGTGCCGCCGAAAATGTGCGGTTTATCGGTTGTTACGGCGGGAGCAAGCCCCCGCCCTACGGGTTTGTGCGAACCTCAAACACACCGATAAATCAAAATTTGAAGAATAAATTGACGTTTAGCGATGTGAGGGTTTCCTTCCGTTCCGTTGAGTTTTCAGGGTTGGTGGCCCCTGAAAACTGTCGAGAGTAGTGCCTCGGCTACGGAGTTGCT
>JAZLBM010000117.1:0-29178 GCA_045613705.1 Eubacteriales bacterium
GGAGAAACCAGCCATGCCTTGTAAGCATAGAAGGCGTCCTTCTTGTACTTTCTGTCCATGGTAACGAGACCCTTGTGGTTCTGTCCGTTCTCACCGCCCTCAGCTCTTGCGTCGGCACCGAAGTCGAACATATTCCATACGTGGGTCGCCCAGATATACTTGCGGCTGAAGAGCTGCTTGATCAGCTCCTCATGGTAGAAGGCCTGATACTCCTCGGTGTAGTCACCCTGCTTGGGGTCGGAGGTGTGCCAGTTGAGCGCCTCGCATCCGTACTCGCTGATACCGATCGGGATGTTGGGGAACTTAGCGTGGAACTTGTCGAACCAGGGGCCGTTCATAGAGGTGTCGCCGCCGTACCAACCGAAGTAGTGGTTGTAGGAGACAACGTCGGGAATCTGGATGTAAGGATCCTCCATCTTACACATAGATACGGCCGCGATGGTGGTAAGACGGGTCTTGTCCATCTCATGAACCATATCGTTGAGGATGCGGTGGTTTTCAAGAAGGTCGTCATCCGAGCCTGCGATAGAGATCTCGTTGGAGAGACCCCAAACGACGATAGAGGGGTGGTTGTAGTTCTGGGTGATGAGCTCCTTCATCTGGGAGATGGTGTTCTCGCGGCCGCCGGGCATATGACGGGAGATGTAGGGGATCTCTGCCCAAAGAACCAGACCCTTTTCGTCACAAAGATCGTAGAAATACTGATTGTGCTGATAGTGAGCAAGACGGATGGTGGTAGCACCGACCTCCATAATGAGGTCAACGTCCTCTGCGTGATGCTCGGGAAGCAGAGCGTTACCGATGCCAAGTCTGTCCTGGTGACGGGATACACCGCGAAGGGGGTACTCCTCACCGTTGAGGATGAAGCCGTTCTCGGGATCGATGCGGAAGGTGCGGCAACCGAAGCGAGCCTTGACGTTATCAAGGATCTCCTCACCGCGTACGATCTCTACCTTTGCGGTGTAGAGGTAAGGATCGCGGCGACCGTGCCACAGGTGAACCTTCTCAATGGTGAAGGTGCAGGTCTTCTCAGCGCTGCTTGCCTTGGCAACGGAATTGCCCTCGGCGTCGAGGATCTCGTAGGCAAGAAGGTCACCCTCGGCAAGCTCGGTGGTGAACACCTTGATCTCCACGTCAGCGGAGGTGCCGTTTACGGCAGGGGTGATCATAAGACCGGGCGTTCCGTAGTAGTCAAGATCAAAGTGGGTGTCGGCAACGGCAATGATGTTGACGTCACGGTACAGACCGCCGTAGAAGGTGAAGTCTGCCATCTGGGGGTATACGCGCTCGTTGGGCGCGTTGTCCACGTCGATGACGAGGGTGGTCTCCTCGGTCAGCTTTTCGGTGAGGTTGACACGCCAGGTGGAGTAACCGCCGTCGTGGTGAGCCACGTGCTCGCCGTTTACGTACACGTCAGCGGAGGAATTGGCACCGTTGATCTCAAGGTAGTACTGCTCTGCTACGGGAAGATCTGCCTTCTTGAGGGTCTTCACGTAACGGCAGGTGCCGCGGTAGTAGTCGTTCCCGCCGTCCTGTCCGTCGGTGGCATTCCACGTGTGGGGCAGGTTGACCGACTCAAGGTCGGTGGGGAGGAGCGCAGGGGATTCGGTCAGGGTCTTGGTAAAGCCCCATCCCGCATTGATGTTGAGGATCTCTCTCATGATGTTCTCCTTATCTTTATGTGAATTAAATTTTACCACTAAACATTATACATTGTGTTTGTGTGTTTGTCAACAAAGAAAAGACGGAACTTTTTTGCTTTTTTGTAAATTTATAACGAATGCGGGGATTGATTTCTTTGGAAATTTTTGCTATAATAATAAAGAACGGGGGAGAGTACTGTCGGACAACGCCATTTTCGGCGACCTCTTGCTTGGCGATCCCGTCTTGTTTTTATACTGCGCGGATGTGCCGCAGGCGTATATGCCTCGGTAGAGGAAGGCTGCGAGAGAACCATCCGCGTGGGTGCGGTGACGCCGCCCGTGGACGGTGAGAACGAAAAATATATGAAGGTCTACGCGCTCTACAACGGTCTTTACCGTCAGCTGAAGCCCACCTTTGACGGGCTGAAAACGGTAGGAGAGTGAACCCTTCTTATATATAAAGAAAAATATCGCAAAAAAATTCAAAAAAACTCTTGACAAAGACCTGCGGATGTGGTAAAATGGCTCTACCTCTGTGCGTGGGTCTTTTTGTTGTGCCCGAAAAGCGCCAAAATCGGACAAGCACGGCTTCCACCTCGGAGGGAGGTACACGGATTTCCCCGTGGGGAGATCTAATAATTTATAATGGGAGGTGCCGCTAAATGGCTAATGATGCAAGAGTCAAGATTACTCTGGTATGCACCGAGTGCAAGCAGAGAAACTATGACACAAAGAAGAACAAGAAGAATGATCCTGACAGACTTGAGCTTAAGAAGTTCTGTCGTTTCTGCCGCAAGCACACTCTTCACAAAGAATCTAAGTGATTTGGGAGGAGAAAAGAATGCTGAATTCTAAGCTGATAAGATCCGCTCTCTCGCTGATTCTTGTGCTTATGCTGGTGTTCTCGCTCGGCGCGGTAAACGCGTTTGCTGATGAAGCTTCTGAGTCTGAGGTTGTTACCGACGGTGCAACTGCAACTGAGAGCGAAACCGCAGCAGATGACGGTCATGATCACGACCATGAGGAAGAAGAGGAAGCAAAGGAAGGTATGACTACCTTTGATATCGTTTCTCTCGCAATTCTCGGTGCTCTGATCGTTGCAGGCGTGATCTACTGCCTGAAGAACAAGGAGAAGGTTGGAAAGTTCCTTCGCAGCCTTAAGAGTGAGTTCAAGAAGATTTCCTGGTCCTCTTGGAGAGACGTTCGCAAGAACACCTTGGTCGTACTCATCGTTGTAATCGCTGTTGCGATTCTGATCGGTGTTGTTGACGTTCTCTTCAGCAAGGGCATTATTGCTCTTGACAACCTGATCGGCTAATTCGGTCAGCGAAAGGATAAAGGAATTATGAGCGATATCAATGAGATGAACGTAGGTCCGAGATGGTATGTGGCGCACACCTATTCGGGATACGAAAACAAAGTGAAGGCGAATCTTGAAAAGATCGTCGAAAATCGCTCTCTTTCTCATCTGATCTACGATATCAGAATTCCCGTGCAGACGGTAATTGAAAGAAAGGGCGACAAGGAAACCGAGGTTGAGGAAAAGATTTTCCCCGGCTACGTGCTGGTGAAGATGACCATGACTGAGGAAAGCTGGCACGCCGTCAGAAACATTACGGGTGTAACGGGCTTCGTAGGCCCCGGATCCCGCCCCACGCCCCTTTCCGAGGCTGAGGTTGATGCGCTGAACATTGAAGAGAAGCGCGTGAAGCTCTCCTTTGAGGTTGGCGACAACGTTGAGATCTTCGCAGGTCTTTTCGAGGGTTATACCGGCGTAGTACAGTCGATATCCGAGGATTCCAAAAAGGTTACGGTCCTTGTTAAGAAGGGTCGCCGTGATCTCCCCGTCGAGCTTGACGTAAGCGCGATCAGGCCCGAGAAATAAGTCTTTT
Source organism: Eubacteriales bacterium (assembly GCA_045613705.1). Classification (GTDB taxonomy): domain Bacteria; phylum Bacillota; class Clostridia; order Oscillospirales; family CAG-272; genus RGIG8775. Next base: position 3,536 of record JAZLBM010000117.1, read on the forward strand.
GACACGACGGATCTTCCGTCAATCGTGGGAGGGAGAAAATTTTACTGTCATTCTCCCGTATCATTACCACATTTGGAGGTGTATTTACTATGGCAAAGAAAATTATGGGATACATTAAGCTTCAGCTGCCTGCAGGAAAGGCGACTCCTCAGCCGCCCGTTGGTCCCGCACTCGGTCAGTATGGTGTAGCTATCCCCGTATTCACTAAGGAATTTAACGAGAGAACCAAGAACGATATCGGTCTTATTATCCCCGTTGTTATCACGGTTTACGCTGACCGTTCCTTCTCTTTCATCACTAAGACTCCCCCCGCACCCGTTCTTATCAAGAAGGCATGCGGCATCGAGTCCGGCTCCGCAAAGCCCAACAAGACCAAGGTTGCACAGCTTACCAAGGAGCAGGTAAGAAAGATCGCTGAAACCAAGATGCCCGACCTGAACGCCGCTTCTGTTGAGACTGCTATGAGCATGATCGCAGGAACTGCCCGCAGCATGGGTATTACCGTTGAGGAATAAGGGAGGATTGAAACATGGGAAAGAAATATGTTGACAGCGTAAAGCTGATTGAAAAGAATAGAGCTTATGATCCTGCAGAGGCACTGGATCTTGTTTGCCAGACCTCGAAGGCTAAGTTCGACGAAACCATTGAGATCCACGTTCGTCTTGGTGTTGACTCCCGTCACGCTGACCAGCAGGTCAGAGGCGCAGTTGTTCTTCCCAACGGTACCGGTAAGACTGTAAGAACCCTTGTATTCGCAAAGGGTGACAAGGCAGAGGCTGCAAAGGCTGCAGGTGCTGACTACGTTGGTGAGCTTGATCTTGTTGACAAGAACACGAAGGAGAACTGGTTCGAGTTCGACGTTGTTATCGCAAGCCCTGATATGATGGGCGTTGTTGGACGTCTTGGTAAGGTTCTTGGTCCTAAGGGACTTATGCCCAACCCCAAGGCCGGTACCGTTACTCCCGACGTTGCTCGTGCAGTAAACGAGGCAAAGGCCGGTAAGATCGAGTACAGACTTGACAAGACCAACATCATCCACTGTCCTATCGGCAAGGCATCCTTCGGTGCTGAGAAGCTCGGCGAGAACTTCACCACCCTTATGAATGCTATTATCAAGGCAAAGCCCGCTGCTGCAAAGGGTCAGTACATCAAGAGCTGCACCATTGCATCTACCATGGGCCCCGGCATCAAGGTCAACTCCGCAAAGCTTGGCTAATTGATCGCCATACCAAAAGACATTTCACCCGCTTCTTCACCGAGGCGGGTGTTTTTTTCTTGACAATACCCCGTGAATGATATATAATAAATATAGAGAAAAGCAAGACAAGGAGGCGCGCCGTGAAGGATACCCGATTTTCCAAGCGATTGATATATTTTGCGGCAGTTTCGTTTGCCGTGCTTTTTTTCGCATCTCTTTTGCAGACTTCGTTTTTGCCGCCCCTGGGGCTCTTTGGTGCAATTCCTGACCTTGTCCTGATCCTGGTCTCGGGTGTTGCCTTTTATCTTGGCGCGATTGACGGCGCTTTGTTTGGGCTTGTCGGCGGTATTCTCGTTGACGGACTTGGCGGCGCGGGACTCTCGCTTGCTCCGATCTTTTATATGGTCGTTGGCGTTCTCGGCGGACTTTTGGCTTCGTCTGCGTTCGCAAATAAATTTATACATTGGACGATCTATTCGGCAATATTCTGCATTGCCAAAGCATTTTATTCCATATTTAGGATTCTCGTCGGATCGGGAGAGGTGCGCCTTGGGGCGGCCTTTGCCGCATCGGTTCTTCCTGAATGTGTGGGCACGCTCCTTGTTGCACTGCTGATGTTCGTCCCCGTGAAATGGGTGGCGGGACTGCTTCGCGGCAGAATGAGCGTCAAAAAAGGAAAAGGAGGACTTGGTGATCGATGAAAAAACGTTCCGGATGGTCAAGCCTTCCTCGTTACGTGCTGATCTTCGCGGTTTTTGCCGTGATCTGCGCGGTCTATACCATTCGTCTTCTCGGCTATCAGCTTTCGGGTGACGGAACGGTCATTTCCCGTAATTATGATATGAAGACCTACACCTATACCGTGTCTATCCCTGCTTTGCGCGGCGATATCTGTGACCGTAGCGGTGTGGTGATCGCCACCTCCAAGGAGGCCTATTCGCTTAGCTTTGTCTATTGGTCGATGCCGGCGGATAAGCTGGAGGCCAACCGAAGCATTTTAGTGGCTCTTGAGGCGCTGGACGCGCTGGAGGATAGCGGCGCGACGTATGAGCGCGCACGGGATTATTTCCCCTTCGAGGGAAGCTACCCCAGCCTCACCTTGTCCGCTGAGGCTAAAGATTCGACGACAGCGGTGGGCAAGAAGCTTGCCGCCGTGATCAAGCGCCGTGAGTGGAAATCGGATATCACGGGCGAGGAGATCATAAAATGGTATCTCAAGAAGTTCTCTATGGTGGATTCCGCGGGCAATCCTCGCTATACCGACGAGGAAATGGACAGACTCCTTCGCGTGCGCTACAATATGGACGCCGAGGACTTTGGCGCGTATGCCGACTATATTCTGGCCTCGGGCGTGCCCTTGGATACGGTGATCTACGTCCGCGAAAAGCATGCCATCGGCGTTAAATTCCCCCAAAGCTGTGAAAGACAGTACAACTATCCCGGCTATCTGTCCCACATTCTCGGAAGCGTGGGTAGCATCACCGCCGAGACGTTGGATTATTATATGGATAAAGGCTATGCTATGAATACTCTTGTGGGTATTGACGGCATTGAAAAGCTTTTCGAGGACGATCTGCACGGCGTGGACGGTCTTATGGAGATCGTGGAGGATGAGGATGGCAACATCATCAGCGAACGTGTTGTGCGCGACCCCATCCCCGGAAAAGACGTTTGGCTGACAATCGATATGAAGCTTCAGGTGGCGGCCGAGGATGCCCTTGCGGCGGCGGCTGAGGAATACTGTGCCGGTGAGGTCAAGGCGGGCGCAGTGACGGCCATCGATCCTGAGACGGGCGGCGTGCTGGTGCTTGCTTCCTATCCTACCTACGATCTGACCGAATATAACGCCATTTACGGTCAGCTTGCCACCGATATTTCAAAGCCCCTTCTGAACCGTACGATCTATGGTCTGTACACCCCCGGTTCCACCTTTAAGCTGGGAACTGCGGCGGCGGCGCTGGAGGAGGGCGTGGTAGGACGCTATTCCACCATTTATTGCTCCAGCTCGTACCACGGACACACTACCGACGACGAATACGGATATTGGTACTACGCCCGCGGCCTTCAGTGCTGGGTCTATCCCGACGCCCACGGCTGGCTGGACGTGGAGGGCGCGCTGACCGTCTCCTGTAACTGCTATTTCTGTGAAGTCGGCTACCGAATGGGCATTGATACTATGAATAAATACTCCAAGATGTTCGGTCTTGGACAAAAGACGGGTATTGAGCTTGGCGAGGCCATCGGAATCCTTGCGGGCGAAGAATACCGTATGAGCCACGGAATGGGCAACTGGTACGTGGGTGACACCATCGCGGCGGCCATCGGTCAGTCGGATAACCAGTTTACCCCCATTCAGATCAGCAACTACGTAGCGACCCTTTTGAACGGCGGCACGCGCTATCAGGTACATGTTTTTGATTCTGTCCGCGAGTATTACACCGACGAGGTGGTCCGCCGCAACGAAACCGTGGTGGAAAGCGAGAGCAAGATCAGCTCCTCCACCGTTTCGGTGCTGATGGAATCTATGAAGAGCATGGTGGACGAAAGTTATACCGCCCGTACGGCGATGAAGAACATTCCCGTGGGTGTTGGCGGGAAGACGGGTACGGCGCAGACCAACGCGGCAAACGACAACGGTCTTTTCGTGTGCGCGGCACCTTATAACGATCCCGAGGTGGTTATGTCCTGCGTATTGGAGGGCGCCAAGTCAGGCTTGAACTCCACGTCCATCGCCGCGGCCATTCTTGAGGCCTATTACGGTGTTGGCGCATACGCGGAATAAATTGCTGTTAAAACATTGTTAAATATAGAAGGAGGAACACAACTATGGCAAAAAAGTGTGAAATCTGGCAGGATCGGTATCCTTCGGCAGACGGTTTTTCTTCCATTTCCTATTGTTGCTTTGTCCCCCTTGAGGTAGCACCCCGTGCGGTGATCCAGATCAGCCACGGTATGTGCGAATACTTTATGCGCTATCGTCCCCTTGCGGAATATCTGTGCGACCTCGGCTACGTGGTCTGCGGAAACGACCATACGGGACACGGCGAGAGCGCGGTGGATGGGGATGAGCTTGGCTTCACGGGCGGCGTGGACGCTATGGTGGAGGATCTGTATACGCTGACCGAAAAGATGCGTGAGCAGTTTGAAAATCTGCCCGTGATCCTTGTGGGACACAGCATGGGCTCCTTCCTGGCGCGCTATTATGCGGAGATTTACCCGGATAGCGTGGACGGCCTTGTGATCGTGGGCACGGGCGGACCCGACAATCCCACCGAAATGGGCAAGGCGCTTGCCAAGACCACGATGAGGCTTCGCGGCGAAAAGCACAGAAGCCCGCTGATCACTGAGATCGCCTTCGGCAGCTATAATAAGGGGCTTGTGTGCCAAAAGGGCAAGAAGGCTTGGCTTACCCGCGACTCTGCCGTTGTGGACGCTTACGCCGAGGATCCCTTCTGTAACTATACCTTTACGGCAAAGGGCTATTACGACCTTTTTGATATGATCGGTCGCGTTTCGCGCACCGAGTGGGCGGCGGCGCTTCCCAAGGATCTGCCCGTGCTGATCCTGAGCGGTGAAGCGGATCCCGTGGGCGGGTACGGAAAGGGCGTTGACAAGGTGCACGAACGCCTTCTTGCCGCAGGGATGAGCGACGTGAAGAAGATCCTCTATCCCGAGATGCGCCACGAGGTGTTCAATGAGATCGGAAAAGAGCAGGTATACGGCGATCTTGCGGCGTGGCTTTCCGCACACGGATTCTGATAAACGCGCATATATTGGCGTGATAGAGAAGAGAGGAGAATGACAATGGGACTTCGAAGCATCGACCCTCGTGATATGGAAAATGCTGTTAAGATGATCGGTGACGATTGGACGCTGATCACGGCGGAAAAGGCGGACGGAACGGTCAATACGATGACGGCAAGCTGGGGGTTTATGGGTGTGATCTGGTACAAGCCGGTTTGCGCGATCTTCATCAGACCGCAAAGATACACCCTTGAGTTCGTAGAAGAGGCAGACCGACTGACCTTGACCTTCTTTGGCGAGGAGTGGCGCTCGGCCCTTCGCTTGTGCGGAACCAAGAGTGGGCGCGATATGGATAAAATTGCGGAGGCGGGATTGACCGTCACACATACGGAAAACGGCGTTCCCTACTTTGAAGAGGCCAAGACCGTGGTGGTTTGTCGCAAGCTGTATGCCGATTGGCTGAAGCCCGAGTGCTTCCTTGATAAGGCGGTTATGGAAAAAAGCTATCCCCGTGAGGATTATCACGAATTTTTCATCTGCGAGATCGAGCAGGTGCTTGTAAAAGAATAAAGGAGTGGGAACACTCTCCCCAAAGCCCCGCAAGGGGCTTTTTTTTCGTTTTCGAGGATATGTGGTGAACAATTTATCGTCAAAATGCCGAAATTTCACAAAACATCTTGATGGTTCTTTATAAAAATGGTATAGTAATGGGGAAAAGAACTTTCCGGGAGGTATTATATGGGAAGCAAATTCAAAATGCGCCGCGTGGCGTTCGTGGCTTTGGTGATCACGATTCTCGTCTCCACGTTGGCTGTGGGCATCATGACGTCGTCCGCCGCCGATTTTACGTGGAATCTTTTGACGGACACTGAGGCCGGTTACCGCGTTTTCGACATGCACTCGGCTTATGATCGGAAAACCGAGGCTGACGGTACCGTTTATATGGAAAACCGAGGCGACAAGTGCGGTGCGCTTTATATCTACGACGATAACAATATTCTCGGTACGTACCGTGGCTTTACCCTTGAGGGAGACTTTTATTTCGACTCCTTCCCCACGGGTCTGAGAGACGGACAGTATACGCCCGAGGAGAGACCGCTTTCCTTCCTGTGCTGGATCTACAATGATGCCACGACGGGCAAGGCCACGACCTTTAACGCCCTGAGAATTGACAGTCAGGGTTACCTTTACACGGGTGCGGGCAGCGCGGATATCACCGAGACTCAGCTGGAGCTGAATACCTGGTACAACATCCGCTGTGCCTTCCTGCCAACAAAGGGTATTTGCGAGGTGTTCATCAACGGCGAAAAGGCCTTTGATTTCAGCTACACTCGCTTCAATGAGAAAAAGCACGTCTCGGGTTCGGTTCGTTATTTTGACGGCTACTTCAACTGGAGCGCCAAGATGAAGAATCTCTACGTAAAGACGGACAGCAATTATACTATGGAGCTGGTTCGCGAGGAGGCGGCAGACTATCTGGGATACCAGACCTCAAAGCCCGAGAACGGAACCTTCTCCGCCCGCATGATCTTCGGTGTGAACAGCGATCAGTACCGCAAGGTTGGCTATGAGATCTACCGTATGGAGGTGGATGCCGATGGAGTGCCCTTTGCACGCCAGATCTCTGCCGATACCTGCGAGATCTATACCGATATCAACGGCGGCGGTAAGAGCTATAACGTAAAGAGCGCGTTCTCCTATAACTACGCCGCGGCCATCACCGTTTCGGGTCTTCCCGAGAAGCCGAGAGACGGTGGAATGGAGCTTGTCATCCGCCCCTATGTGGAAGGATTTGACGGCATTCGCCGTTACGGTGTGGCTACCAAGATGCTCTACAAGGGCCAGAAGGATGCCGCAGGCTATCCCGTTTTCAGCCCCGTAAATGATGAGGTGATCTCCGTTGTCGCATCGGACGATACCTATATCTACAACGGCGGAACGGCTGCGAACGCCGACTATAGCGCGAACTCCCAGCTGATGGTAAGAAATAAGGGCAGCAAGGATCTGTACCGTGCGGCCTATTACAAGTTTACCCTGGATGCCAAGAGCGTTGAGGCGCTTTACACCGCCAATTCCGCAAAGCTTCGCGTATACTGTAAGGGTACTGAGACCAATGCGGAAAGAAAGCCCTACGACATGATGGTGTACGCTACGGGCACGAGCTGGACCGAGTCCAAGCTGAATTACAATAACCACACGACACTTGCTCCCACCAAGGAGCAGCTGGCGATCCTGCCTCAAAAATCGGGCTACTACGTAGTGGATATTCTTGATTATCTGCTGGATCAGCCCAAGAATGCGGACGGTAGCATAACCGTTTCCTTTATGTTTACGAACGTAGGTGCATCGGATGCACTGCTTTCCTACTTTGTTTCCAAGGAAGGCGATCAGAAGCCTATCATCGAGATCTCCAGCTCCTACTATACCACGGTGCTCAATCTCGGCAAGATGGGCAATGCCGGCTATGAGCCTTGGGGCTTTGCCGAATCCATCGTGGACGAGTGGTTCGACGAGATCGTAGATAAGGTCTATCCTAAGGATGAGAATGGCAACGTGATCTATTACGAGATCGAGGACTTCGATCCCGTGGGATACGGTGCCACCACGGCCACGGGCGATTTCTCGTCCCAGCTTGATTGGAAGAACGGTACGATATGGACTACCTCCGGCATAGCGAACGCCAGCAGCTTCAGTACCGCGCACTACGCCCGTACGATGATGACGCTCGGTAAATCGACAGGCGAGCTCTTTATCAATTCCTCTTACGCGAAAACCATTACCCAATACGACAGCTACGGCGGTATTACCAACGCCGGCTTTACGGGCGAGGCCACCGGCTTCTTCCACACCGAGGTGATCGACGGCAGATACTACATCATCGATCCCATTGGTAACCCCTACTTTGCTCTTGGTGTAAACACCGTTTGTCTTGGCGACTCGGCAAATCATAAGACGTATTCTCTTGAGAAGTTCGGCACGGCAGAGGCCTACTACGAGGCCATCACCGACGAGCTTCAGACGATGGGCATCAACACCAACTACGGTGGAGATTCCGCACAGCTTCTTGCGGTAGAGGACGGACTTGCCAACGTAGTGAGCATCAGCACGGTGGGCGCGTATATGTCGAGCCTTGGCCGTTCGCAGATCTCCGAGGGCGTCTTCCCCTTCAACAATACCATCAACGTCTTTGACCCCGACTTCGTAACCAGTGCGTACACAAGCGTCGCCACCAGGATCGAAACCAACGGTTACGCGGAAATGGACCGTTTGTTTGGCTATACCACCGACAACGAGCTTCCCTCCGGTGCCGATATTCTGGACCGCTATCTCTTGCTGGATCCCAACGACGAGGCTACCAACAGCTTCTCCTATGCGGTTGCCTGGACCTGGCTTGCCAGAAGAATGGACAATCCCGCACCCACCCTTGACGAATTTTTGGAGTCTCCCGAGCACAACCAGATGAACAGTGAGTTCCTCGGCTTCCTGTATGCTCGCGTATACCGTGTTTCCGGCGAGGCCATCAAGGCGGCGGATCCCAACCATATGTACATCGGCTCCCGTGTCAACGGCAACTGCCGTACCAACGAGGACTATCTCCGTGCCGCAGGCTACTATCTGGATATCATCACCACCAACCTCTACGGCGGTTTGAATCCCGATGCCGAGACGATGACCAATTTCTACCGTTACTCGGGCAAGCCCTTTATCGTAACCGAGTTCTTCGCAAAGGGTATGGATGCCATCGACGCCAACGGCTACCGTCTTGCCAACTCCACCGGTGCAGGTATTTTTGTTAAGACCCAGCAGGACCGCGCCGATTACTATGAGCACTATGCTCTTGCTATGCTGGAGTGTCGTGCTTGCGTGGGCTGGACCTGGTACCGTTACCGCGACAACGATCAGGGTATCTACTCCTCCAAAAACTACCCCGGCTCCGAGCTGATCATGCTCCACGTGACCTACGGCGCTGACGCCAAGGCCAATACCTTTATGGATGAGAACGGCAAGATCCTGACCGCCGCGCAGGTCGGCACGTACGACACGATCTACAAGGGCGAGCCTATGATGTCCAACCACAACGTCAATAAGGGTATCTTCAACAGCGACTTCAGCTCCACGGTCACCGTGTATACGTACGACGCCAAGGGCAACCTGATCGACTTTATGGGCTATGAGGTAGAAGATCCCGCTTCGGCATATCCCAAGGACGGAACGGTCCTGAAGGCGCTTGACGGCAGCCGCACCTTCACTCTGGGAACCGTAAAGAATAAGGACGGAACCACGGTCAAGACGATGCTGACCGTATACGAGGGCAGATACATCGCACTGTCCGATGCGATCACCTTCGTCAGCGACCACATTATTGGTCTTGTCAAGTATTTTGACGAAAAATAACAAGTGACCTCTTGAAAAATGCCCCCTCGGTGTTTTGCTTTTCGGCAGACTCCGAGGGGGTGCTTTCTATTACTGCTCGGCGTACAGGAGCTTTTTTGGCTTGTGCTACCATATAAGGAAGCCTAAAATGATGTGCGTCGACTGCAATATTTGTCTTGCTTTCGCCTCAATATGACTTGAAATAAGTCTTCTTTTAGTCTATAATTGTCTTATAAGTATGTGGCGACGGTCTTGCTTTTATCTGTTGCCATTCTATCCGTTTACGGGTGGCATTACTATCTTAGAAAGGAACGCTTATGAGAACAAAAAGTACGTCCCAAAGAATTGTATTTTTCACATTGCTGATCGCTATTCTTGCCGTCATTACGGTGATGGGTACTATGACGGTGGCGGCCGATGACCTTGAGTGGAATCTTCTGACCGACACCGATGCCGGCTATCGCGTGGAGGACAAACACAATGCCTTTGACCTTAAAACGGAGGCCGACGGCACCGTTTATATGGAAAACAAGGGTGACAAGAGCGGCGCGCTGTATATTTACGACGATAACAATATTCTCGGCTCCTATCGCGGCTTCACCCTGGAGGGAGATTTCTATTTTGAGTCCTTCCCAACGGGTCTGCGCGACGGATCTACGCCGGATGAGAGTCCGCTCTCCTTCCTGTGCTGGGTCTATAATAACGCCTCCACGGGAAATCCCCAGTCCTTCAACGCATTGAGAATCGACAGCAAGGGATATCTCTATACGGGCTTTTCAAGTAAGGATAGAACCGACGTGCAGCTTTCGCTGAACACGTGGTACAACATTCGCTGTGCCTTCATTCCCACGAAGAACTTTTGCGAGGTATTCATCAACGGCGAAAAGGCCTTTGATTTCAATTACACACGCTTTAATGAAAAGATTCACGTTTCCGGCTCGGTCCGCTACTTTGACGGCTACTTCAACTGGAGCGCAAAGATGAAGAATCTGATCGTAAAGACCGACAGCAACTATATGATGCAGCTTGTTCGCGAGGAGGCGGCTGACTATCTGGGCTACCAGACCACGAAGCCCGAGAACGGAACCTTCTCCGCCCGTATGATCTTCGGCGTGAACAGTGACCGGTACCGCAAGGTAGGCTATGAGATCTACCGTATAGAGCAGGACGCCTATGGCGAGCCCTTCGCAAGACAGATCTCCGCTGACACCTGCGATATTTATACCGATATCAACGGCGGCGGTAAGAGCTACAATATCAAGGATACATTCTCCTATAATTACGCCGCGGCTATCACCGTTTCGGGTCTCCCCGTAACCCCCAGAGAGGGCGGTATGGAGCTTGTTGTCCGCCCCTACGTAGAGGGATTTGACGGCCTTCGCCGTTACGGTCTTGCTACCAAGATCGCCTACACGGGCGAGACGGATGAAAACGGCTATCCCATTTTCAAGCCCTCGGAGGGCAAGGTGACGTCGATCGTTGCGACGGATGATACCTACGTCTACAACGGCGGTGCCGCGGCAACGGCCAATAACGGCGCCTCCACACAGCTGGCGGTCAGAAACGTGGGCACCAATTATCTGTACCGCGCGGCCTATTACAAGTTTACCTTGGACGCGAAAGCCGTGGCTTCTCTTTCCACGGCCACATCCGCCAAGCTTCGTGTGTACTGTAAGAGCACGGAGACCAATGCATCAAGAAAGCCCTACGATATGATGGTGTACACCACCGGTACGGGTTGGACCGAAACGGCTCTCAATTTCAGCAATCGTGAGAAGCTGGCGCCTACGGGGAAGCAGCTGGCCGTTCTGCCCAATATAGCAAGTGGCTATTACGTAGTGGATATTCTTTCTTTCCTTCGTGAGCAGCCCAAGAATGCAGACGGAAGCATTACGGTTTCCTTTATGTTCACCAACGTAGGTGCAGACGACGCGCTGCTTTGCTACCTTACCTCCAAGGAGAGTGAGAACAAGCCCATGATCGAGATTGCGGAATCCAGCTACAATACGGTTCTGAATCTTGGTAAGATGGGTAATAGTGGCTATGAGCCTTGGGGCTATGCCGAATCCATCGTCAACGAATGGTTTGACGAGCTGGTGGATCAGATCTATCCCAAGGATGAAAACGGCAACCTGATCTATCACGAGATCGAGGATTTCGCGCCCGCGGGCTACAACGCAACGGAGGCTACGGGCGATTTCACCCGAAGCATTGCCTGGAAGGGCGGCTCCATCTGGACGCAAACGGGCGGCGTGGAGAGAGATTCCAAGAGCTTTAAGACGGAGCATTTTGCGCGTACCATGGCAACGCTCGGAAGATCCACGGGTCAGAGCTTCCTGAACTCTTCCTATGCTAAGACCGCATCTCAATACGACGTCTACGGCGGTATTACCAACGCAGGCTTCACGGGTGAGGCTACCGGCTTCTTCCACACCGAGATAATAGACGGCCGATACTACATTATCGACCCCCTCGGAAATCCCTATTTTGCGCTTGGCGTGAATACCGTGACCCTTGGCGATTCGGCTAACCACAAGTACTATTCTCTTGAGAAGTTCGGTTCCGAGGAGGAGTATTACAAGCAGATCACCTCCCAGCTGAAGGATATGGGTATCAATACTATTTACGGTGGTGACTACGCCCCGTTGCTTGCGCAGACGGAAGGTCCTGCCGTTGTTGTGGCAATCAGTACGGTGACCGCTTACATGAGATCCATCGGTCGCATACAGATCGCCGAGGGCGTTTACCCCTACAACAATACCGTTAACGTATTCGACCCCGACTTTGTAACCAGCGCTTACGCCGCTGCAGCTACCGCTATTACAGAGGGCGGTTATGCAAATATGCCGAATCTGTTCGGCTATACCACCGACAACGAGCTTCCCTCCGGTACTGATATGCTGGATCGCTATCTGATGCTCGATCCTAACGAAGAGCCTACTAACGCCTTCTCTTATGCGGTAGCATGGACCTGGCTCGCCAGAAGAATGGACAATCCCGCACCCACCCTTGACGAATTTCTTTCGTCGCCGGAGCACGATCAGATGAACAGTGAGTTCCTCGGCTTTGTATACGGCCGAAACTACCGCATCGCGCGCGAAGCCATCGAGGCGGTGGACCCGAACCATATGTATCTCGGCTCCCGTGTCAACGGAAACTGCCGCACCAACGAGGATTATCTCCGCGTGGCGGGCTACTATCTGGATATCATCTCGAACAATCTGTACGGCGGTCTGAATCCCGATGCCGAGACGCTGACCAACTTCTACCGCTATTCCGGTAAGCCCTTCATTGTAACCGAGTTCTTTGCAAAGGCGATGGACACAATTGATGCCAATGGATACCGTCTGGCAAACTCCACGGGATCCGGTATTCTGGTCATGACCCAGCAGGATCGCGCCGATTACTACGAGCACTATGCTCTTGCTATGCTGGAGTGTCGTGCTTGCGTGGGCTGGACCTGGTACCGTTACCGTGATAACGATCAGGGTGTTTACGTTTCCCTGAAGGATCCCGACAACGAGCTTATTATGCTGCACGTAACCTATGGCGCCAATCCCAAGGCAAACTCCTTTATGGATGGCGACGGTAATATCTATACTGCCGCACAGGTAGGCGAGTACGACACGGTCTACAAGGGAGAGGCTATGCTGTCTAACCAGAACGTGAACAAGGGTATCTTCAACAGTGATTTCAGCTCGGTAGTTACCGTGTATACCTACGATGCTACCAGAAAGCTGATCGACTTTATGAGCTATGAGGTCGAGGATCCCAAATCGGCATATCCCGAAAACGGAACCGTGCTGAAGGGAACCAAGGATGGCAAAAGCTTTACCCTTGGAACGGTACAAAACAAGGACGGAACGGTCGTGACGACAATGCTGACGGTATATGAGGGTCAGTATATTGCACTTTCCGATTCCATCAGCTTTATCAGCGACTACATTATGGGTCTTGTTCGTTATTTCGACGAAAACTGATATTGACCATAAAAAAAGAAGCACCCCTTGGGCGACCTACTGTAAAGCAGGTCGCCCAACGAAATTTGCCCATTTGGGCAAGTGAAATCGCTTCGCGGTGAAATATTTGCTTCGCAAATGTGAAATGTTCGCTCCGCGAACATGGGCAAATTTCATTTCACATCGAGCAAGGCGAGATATTTCACAATATGCGACAGCATATTATTTCACGTTTTGCGATAGCAAAACATTTCACTTATATTACCACCCGATAGTAAATCGAAAAGGTGTAACACACTATACCTTGCAGGGCAAGGCGTGTGAAAAGGAGTACGAACAAATCGTCCGTACTCCTTTTTTCTTTTTCGGGGGTAAAACCTGCTTTATGGTAGGTGTCCCTTGGGGTGCTTCTTTTTTTGATTGAATGGTTAACGGGTGGGGTCCATCTTCAGAAGCTGCTTGAGCTCCTCGGAGGCCTTCTGTGCCTTTTTGGATGCCCCTTGCTTGTTGAGTAGATGGATCTGTATCTTGTAGGCCGATTGCAGCTCATTGCGGCAGGCTTCAATGGTGGTTTTGTGCATTTTGGGATCCAGCTTTACGGCATTTTCATACGCCTTTTTGACTACCTTGACTCCTTTGGCAATTCTTTCGTTTACCATATATGCCGCGCCGAGCTCCGTCTGTATCAGAATGCCGCGGGGGAGTGCTTCTGCATGGATGCTTTCGATTTTCTGATATGCTTCCTCGAGAAGGGAGAGGGTCATATCCGGCCTTTTGGCACCAAAGTAAAGAAGAGCGAGATTGTATAGGGTGGCACAATAGTCTAAGGGGAACAGATTCTTGTTCTTTTCGCTCCAAAGCTTGCGAGCCGCCTCTCCAAGGTCGATGCCCTCGGAAAGAAGATTGGCTTCTTGCTTTTCATAAAGGGAACGGATATTGCATATCATATTGTTTTGCGCCGTTAAAGTGGAAGGGTGCGATGGGCCGAAAATGGTCTGCTTGATGGCTAAAGCCTTGCGATTGGTTTCCAACGCCTTGGCGTGCTCGTTCATATTTTCATAGGTTGCGGCAATGTTGCCCAACACGCTTGCTACACGCGCATTTTCTTCCGTTCCGTAGATATCAAGGAGTAGGTTGTAAAGATCGTTTTTGATGTTCAGAGAATCCTCGTAGTGTGCGCCGAGGGAGAGCGAGGTGGCCATATTGGCCATCGTGTCTAATACAAAAACGTCGTGCTTGCGATCGGGATGCGCATCAAGGAAGAGGGAATAGGTAAGATCAAAGAAGTTGTAGGCGGCGGCGTAGTCCTCCAAAACCATATAGGCGGCTCCCAAAAGGTGCGCGCATTGGATCATCAGCTCCGTCTTGTCGTATCTTGAAAGATCCTCTATCATATTTGAGAGCTCGTCTACGGCGTATTGACAAAGGTCGGGCTTCTTGCTTCTTATATAGCATTCATAAAGACCAAGCTGGCATTTGGTGCACAGGTCGGGATCGTCCGTGGGCGTGCTTGCGGCACAGGTAAAGGCGGTAAAGAAAATATCGCCGGCCAATTTGAGTTCTTCTGCCTTGAGATAGTAATATCCGAGGGAGTAAAGCGCACGGATTCCCTCGGGGCATCCGAAGTTTGCCGAATTCAAAATATTATCCAAGCCGCGCTTTTTGTTGACCTCTACGCCGATGCCGTAGAAGTAGGCGAGACCGACCAGATAGTCGTGATAGGGATCGTCCTTCTTTTCCTCGTGCTTCATAGCGATGAGCACTTTCTTCATCGTCTCGATGAAGCGCTCGCTCTTGGCGTCGATAAATTCCGGCAGATAGTTATCCTCCTCCGGGAGCTTGCTTCTGTCTGTCGGCACCATTTCGGCGGCGGTCATAGGAATATCCATATTGTGGGCGGTAGGGCACTCTTCCTTCATAACGAAGTTTCTTTCGCGCGTGCCATCCTTTACCACGTCCTCCAGAATGTTGGGGGTAACCAGAAGCGTGAAATGCTTGCTTTTTTGCATTGCATCTTGGATGCCCGCGCGCCAGTCCTCTCCCAAGGGGAGAAACTCGTCGTACCAGATGCCCACGTCAAGGAAGCCGGGGATATCGTGTATCGTGCGCATCAGCTCGTCCGCATAGGCGCAATCCTTTTTGCGGTAGCTGAGGAAAATAGAGTCCGGGAAGGCGTCTTGCACCTTTTGAATGGTCTTGGCGTCGAGAAGGGTCTCCTCAAGAAACTGACTGAGGAGCTGATCGTAGCTTCTGTTTTTTCCAACCGCCGTGCGGTCAAGGCGCTGCATATTACCAAAGTTTTCGGGACGGGAATAGATCGCCTCCGCCGTCTCGTCAAAAATATTCTCCACGGCAATGGGGAGAATGGGCTTGCCGTGACTTTTGGCAAAGGCGAGATCGGCAAAGAGGGCGCGGTTTACCGCGGGATCATTGTCAAAAAGCAACGATTCGGTAATGGGAATGACGAAAATATGCATCTTGCCCAGCTGAACCTCGGCATCCTCAATGGGCTCACTCATATCGGGCGTGTAATAGATCGCGCAGTTCTCGTCCAGAATGTCGAAAATATCGTTGCAGATATCGGAGAAATACTTGTCAAAATCCTTCGGATGGCAGGTGAAATAGATGCGGGGCTTTCCGTGAAAGTCCGATTTATTGAGGGTGTTGACGGCGAAATTTGCCATAAATGATCTCCTTTTTGAGAATTTAAGGATGCAAGGATCAGACGGTGCCGAAGAGATCCTGCTTGACGGCCGCGTGAATGGCGGCGCGCATAGCGACGACCTCAGCGTATTTTTCCCGACCGTGCTTTTTTACGGTCGAGATCGTGGCGTCGGAAAGAATGATGGCGTACAAGCCGCTTTCGGGGTGCACGAACACCGATTGACCGGTATGACCGCAATGGCCGAGGCTGCCGACGGGGAAAAGACCGCCCGCAGGCGTGTATCGCTCGTCTACGTATAGGTAGCCAAGTCCTCTTGACTCGGACATTCCCACGGTGTGGTTCTTTCTCGCTTCTTGGAAGAGGGAGGTGTCCAAAATCGGGCATCCGCCGTCAAGAAGCATACGGGCAAAGAGGGTCATATCGCGCATATTGGAGAAAACGCCCGCGTTGCCCGCAACGCCGCCAAGATGGCGACAGTTGTAGTCGTTTACGGTGCCGCGAAGCGCCTCGGTGAGGTTACTGTTGACGGCCGAGGCCTTGTCTTTCGGCAGGTAGCCCGTGTGGGTCATACCGAGGGGGCGGCAGACCTCCTTTTGCAGCAGCGCGTCAAGAGGCGCGTCAAAGACCTTCTCAAGGATCTTGCCAAGGAGAATGAAGCCCGGACAGCTGTAGCGCACGTCGGAGCCGATGGGGACGTCGGAGGGGATCTCAAGAATGCGCTCGGCCACGTTTTCGGGGGTGATGTCTTCTTGATTCAAAGCCTTGTGCCCGATGCCCATCGTGTGGGTCAAGAGATGAAAAACCGTGATGGCTTCCTTGTCGGGCGGGCAAGGGAAGTATCGGGATACGGAATCTGTAAGGGTGATGAGACCGCGCTCCAGCGCCATCAGGGCAAGGGAGGTGGTGGCAATGATCTTGGAGACGGATGCCATATCAAATAAGGTGTCGGGTGTCGCGTTGCCTCGGTAGAGCTCTACCGCCACGGCATCCCGAAAGCCTACCTTCACGGCGATATTTTCTGCGGTTGCTCTTTCCAGAAGCGCCTCGATACAAGCTTCTACGTGCTTCATATTCATTCTTCCATCCAGGACGTAGCGTCCCCACGAATCAGTCCACGGGCGACGGAAAGCGCCATTCTGTAATAGCTCAGTGCCGCCTCGCGGGTCATCTGCTTGGGGGGCGTGATCTCCATATTGAAGGTGCCGCCGTAGCCGACGCGCGTGAGCGTCTCGTAAAATTTCTGCCAATCCACGTTGGCAAGAAGCATCGGAGGCAGGTGCATATCCCGGCCTTGGACGTTTGCGTGAAGATGGAGCGCCGTGACGGCGCTGCCCAGCTTTTCCAGCATCTTCACGGGATCCTGCCCGCGGGTAATGGCGTGCCCCGTGTCAAGGCAGACGCCAAGATAAGGGCTCTTAAAGTGGTCGATATAATAAAGAAGCTCGTCCGCCGTGGAGAGATAAGCCTCTCCCGCCTTGGGACCGTATATGTTTTCGATGGATAAAACGACGTCGTTGGCTTCCAGCGTCGGGAGCAGGGACGCGATCAGCTGAAGATTACCCTCGCGGCTGATCTCGCGGTCGGCGTCAAAATACAGATGAATGACCGCATTGCGGCAATCCATTTTGGCGGTTACCTCGATCTCCTTTATGAAGATGGGAAGCATATATGCCGCAAAATCCCCGTAGCCTCCGTCGCCGATGGGGGGCAGGTGTCCCGGATAATAGGTCAGATGCACCTGGCTGACCGCAAGGCCTGCCTCGCGGATGGTTTGGTATCGTTCCTCCATCCGAGCCTCAAATTCGTCGGATACGATCTCTTCTCGCCGATCCCACGTGGGAAAGCGGAGATCCAGCCCGTCAAATCCGATCTGCTTGAGCGTGGCATACCATTTTTCCGACTTTACGTCTTTGATCGAAACCTTCATACAAGCACCTCACCTTCAAGAGTATTGTAGCATAGAACAAGAGGCTTGTCAACGAAGCGAGGACTTTTTTTGTCGGTTTTGACTTTACAAACCGAGCGGTTTGTGCTATGATGAAGACACTACCCGACGAAAGGAAATTTCTATGAGAAAAATCATTGTTGTTATGGCGTGGACGGCGCTTTTGGCGATGCTCGCGTCCTGCGGCAGAGGAACGGTCGAGACCGATCCCACCGTGGAAGCACCCGACGCCTTTGAGACCGAGGCGCCTCTTGAAAATGAGGAGCCCGATGAGTTTTCGAGATTTATTAACGTGGCTCCCGCCAAGGAGGGCAATATGTACGTCATCAGCTTTATGAACGGAAAGACGGTCAGCTTTGATCCCTCGGCGGCCGAAGCGGCATACGAGGCGGAAAAGGCGGGCGGATTTGAGGGGAACCTTTCCCGTTTTATCAATCTTGCGGCGCTTGACGTCAAGAGCAAATTCTACGTAGGCAGCGATATCGGCGCTATGGCCTTTGGTAAGGCGCTGGCCTATATGATGGAGCATTATGCCGATTATTTTACAATGAGTAAGGCGGCAGAGGCCTATGAGATACTCTCCGTCGAGACCGAGGGCTTTGTCAACCAGGAGGGTATGCCCAACGCTAACTCCTCCACACAGACCTATCGCTATACCCAAAAGATCAAGGTTGCCGCAGGGCAGACGCTGGAGCTGATCTGTGGCGGGCAGAAGGTGCCTATGCGCTATGTCACAGCCTATAAAAACGGCGCGGCCTCGGCAGACGACGCCATGGCAGACACCAACTGCCGCACCACGTCCTACGTGGTTCCGAGCGGTGTCAACGAGGTGGTAGCCACCTATATGAAGGCCGAGGGCGCGGTGACCGTCCGAATTTCGGGCTCCGCCGGGGCACAGCCCGTGCTTCGCAACGCGATCGACGCCGATGCCTTTGCCGAGCTCCTTTGCGGTGCGCCTATCACCTATACCCCCGATCTTACGCAAAGCGCCACGCTCCTTGAGGATAGCACTCTTGTCCTTGGCGCAAACCACGTGATGAACAATAAGCGCCTGACACTTATCTTCTACGCGGATCAGCTGAAGGAGGGTGACGTCATTTCCCTGGGGCACGGCGAGGGTGCTTCCGGCGGCTCCTCCGTGGAGATCACGGCGACCCACATCCGCGCCTACTATTACACCCCCAAGAAGGTGGAATACGTCAACTCCGAGCACGGACTTGACATTTCCGGCGAGGTGACGGTGATCATCCGCGCAGGCTTCGGCAAGGCCAACGTCCGCATTGAGACCGAGGACGGTGTGTTTGTCACGGGCGACTTCAAGTGGGGCGGCAGAAAGGGCGATATCTACGCGGGGAGCATCGGCGCGAAGCTGGAGGACGTGACGCTTTCCTGGAGCTGCTCCGACTTTGAGCAGGACGTCTGGATGCTTGGCGACTCCTACTTCAATATGACCGATACCCAAAGATGGCCCTCTTATATGCTGAAGGAAGGCTACACCGAGTACCTTCTGACAGGCTTCCCCGGTCGTAAGAGTGCCGAGGCACTGGATGATTTCAAGACGCTCTTGACGTTTGGCACGCCGAGATACGCCGTGTGGTGTATGGGTATGAATGACGGCGACAATGCCAACAGCGTTAATACCTCGTGGGAGAAGGCGACGGAGGAGTTTATTGCCATCTGCGATGAGAAGGGCATCATTCCCGTGCTTGCTACCATCCCCAACACGCCCACCGTGATCAATTCCTTCAAGAATGAGATCGTGGAGGCGTCGGGCTGTCGCTATATCGACTTCGCCGCGGCTGTAAACGGTACGGAGAAGGGAAGCGCGTGGGACGCCGGTATGCTTGCTAACGATCAGGTGCACCCCCTTGCCCCCGGTGCCAAGGCCCTTTGGGAGCAGGTAAAAAAGGATATTTCCGATATTCTCAAATAAATAAAAGAGCCGAATCGAGAGATTCGGCTCTTTTTATATACATTCGAGCTTTCAAAGCACCTTAAGAAGCGCATCGGCCGCCCGTTCTGCATAGTCGTCAAGTATACCCTTGTCACGAAGATAAAACAAAATCGTGTATCTGTCGCGCATAATAAGGGCACGCTTGATGCCGGCGAGGATGGTCTCCTTTTCCCTGACGGTTGGCGGCATCTTCATTTTCTTGCAAAATTCCTCGACCGCTTCAAAATAGGGAAGATACTTTTCTATCAGCGCCTTCAGATGTGTGTCATCGGTTTCTTGATAGAGCATCTGATACAGTATGGCAATGAGTCTTGTGGCCTCACAAACCTCAAGCCCGTGCAGGTGGGGCGGATTGCCTTGTTCAACGTCAAACAGCTCCCACGCGTGGG
Source organism: Eubacteriales bacterium (assembly GCA_045613705.1). Taxonomy (GTDB): domain Bacteria; phylum Bacillota; class Clostridia; order Oscillospirales; family CAG-272; genus RGIG8775. The sequence goes on from JAZLBM010000117.1 coordinate 23,764, forward strand.
CAACAATGTGCTCCGCACCTGAAGCGGGGCGAGAGTTGCCGATGTATGCCATACCGAGTCCCGTCACCGAAAGGCCTTCCATGATCGCACGGATGCACTCTTCGGCGCGCTCGGCCAGCTTGTAGCCGTTTTCAAGGCATTTGTTCGTGGCTTCAATGACCTTGTTGCCAATATTCTCGCAGTAGTATTCGCCCGTGTAGTCACGCGCCAGCTCCCAATCCAGCATGCCGGTGTATTTGCCAAACATATCGCCGATGCCCGCCAGCATCATTTCCATCGGAGCCCCCTTGAGGACGTCAAGGTCGGCAATAATGTATTTGGGCGTGGTGGCTTGAATGGTGGCCTTTGAGCCGTTGAACAGAATGGGAGAGCCTGCCGAGGCATAGCCGTCCATCGAGGGGGCGGTGGCCACAACGGCGTACGGAATGTTCAGACGGTAGGACACCAGGCGGCAGGAGTCGTTGACCGTTCCCGAGCCAACTGCAAGGATGAGGTCGGGGAGTGGGGAATAGGAAAAGATATCGGATTTTGCGGTAGGATCGTTGGCGTGGATCAGAATGGTTCCCAGCGTTTGGGCGTTGGGAAGAACGGTGTCTCCCTCAAGAATGCACGTGTGCGAAAGCTTGTCCGCTTTGCGCAGCGTGGCCTCACACAGCTCGCCGGCCGCGGCATAGGTGCGCTCGTCGGCGACAAGATAGATTTTGTTATAGTCCTTGAGGATTTCGGGCAATTGAAGAATGGCGCCGGAGGAAATGATAATATCCTCAAGAGGCGCTTTGTGAAATTGCTTGGAACAGCTGCATTCAACGTATTTCATACCATACTCCTTTATAAGCTTGATGAGATGCTCTGACAGATATATTATAGCATTTTTTGTACTGCAATTCATTCTCGCATCCAAACCAACACAGACACCATAGGATTGGTTTTCTTTTTATCAAGACGTGCCGCTTTTATAGCCGTCGCCGCGCGTCGGTCGGCGTCACAGATTACCGAAACACACGTTTTCTGCGAAAACATAAAGAAATCCGAACCCTTCACCTACCGGCATTAGGTTCGGATTTTTACGGTTTGGTGCGGGCGAAGGGACTTGAACCCCCACGGTGAAAACCACCAGATCCTAAGTCTGGCGCGTCTGCCAATTCCGCCACGCCCGCAAATATGAAATTGTTTGGGGCAGTCGCGCCCCGCGGGACGGCTTGAAACATAGTCGCCTTGCTCCGTTTGTCGCAATTCTCCTTGTTTCTGCGCCTTCGCAAGCTCGCTTCATCACCCACCGGGTGCGCTCGCTTGCGAAGCTGCCAATTCCGCCACGCCCGCAAATCGGGGCAAAGAAGATCTCTGCCCTTGAATTTTTAGTTGAAATATCCCAATCTGTAAAGCAGCTCTGCGATCAATACCGCTCCGCCTGCGGCGCCGCGCAGGGTGTTGTGGGAAAGGCCTACGAACTTGTAGTCGTAGAGGGAATCCTCGCGAAGACGGCCTGCGGTTACGCCCATACCGCCGTAAATGTCGCGGTCAAGCTTAGCCTGAGGACGGTTATCCTCCTCGAAGTAGGTGATGAACTGCTCGGGCGCGCTGGGAAGACCAAGCTCCTGGGGAAGTCCGCGGAAGTTCTTCCAATCCTCAAGGATCTGCTCCTTTGTGGGCTTGTTCTCAAACTTTACAAATACCGCAGCGGTATGTCCGTCGGTTACGGGAACGCGGATGCATTGGGTGGTGATGACGGTGTCGTTCGCCTTTACGATCTCGCCGTTCTCAACCTTACCCCAAACGCGAAGGGGCTCCTGCTCGCTCTTTTCCTCCTCGCCGCCGATGTAGGGGATGATGTTGTCGATCATCTCGGGCCACTCGTTGAAGGTCTTGCCTGCGCCGGAGATAGCCTGGTAGGTGGTAGCGACCACTTCCTTCACGCCGTACTTGCGCAGGGGGGTCAGCTCGGGAACGTAAGCCTGAATAGAGCAGTTGGGCTTAACGGCGATGAAGCCGCGCTTGGTGCCGAGTCTTGCTCTCTGAGCCGCGATAACCTCGAGGTGCTCGGGGTTGATCTCGGGAATTACCATAGGAACGTCAGGGGTCCAGCGGTGTGCGGAGTTGTTGGAAACAACGGGGATCTCTGCCTTGGCGTAAGCCTCCTCGAGGGCGCGGATCTCGTCCTTCTTCATGTCAACGGCACAGAAAACGAAGCTGACCATCTTGCCGATGGTTTCGATCTCCTGTGCGTCAAGCACTACCATATCCGCATACTTCTCGGGCATGGGAGAGGTCATCTTCCAACGAGAGCCAACGGCCTCGCGGTAGGTCTTTCCTGCCGAACGAGCGGATGCCGCAAGGGCAACAACTTCAAAATAGGGATGGTTCTCAAGCAGCATCAGAAAACGCTGACCTACCATACCCGTGGCGCCAACGACGCCGACCTTCATCTTTTCCATAACTATGTATCCTTTCGGTAAAAAATTCAAAAAAGAATATCTAATCATAGCATAAAAAACCGCTGAAATCAAGGTTTTTCTGCATTTTTATGCGCGCGTTCGCACATTTTGGCGGTTTTGTATGCAATCTGACCCTATACGGGGTGAATATTGGTGAATTTTATGGGAAGTTACTGAACTTCCTTATAGATCACGCTCTTGGGCACGCCGCGATCGCGGGCAACCGCCTTGATGGCGTCCATCTTGCTCATACCCGACGCCACGTAATTGGCTACGTGGGTAGGGACGTCGATGCTCGACCAATCGTCGGTCTCGGCACCCTCGGTGCGCCCCTCAATAACGAGAACGTACTCGCCGCGGGGCGGGGTACTGTTATAATATGCAATTGCCTCGCCAAGTGTGGTTCGCATGGCCTCCTCGTTGAGCTTGGTCAGCTCACGGCAAAGGGAGATGCGGCGACCCTCGCCAAAGGCGGCGGCAAGATCGTCAAGGGTGTTTTTGAGCTTGTGAGGCGCCTCGTGGAGGATCATAGTGCGATCCTCTGAGGAGAGCCGATCAAGGCGTCTACGGCGCGCCTGCTTGTCCACGGGCAAGAATCCCTCAAAGCAGAATCGTCCCGTAGGCAGACCCGAAAGAGTGAGCGCCACGATGGCGGCGCAGGGGCCGGGGATGGAGGAGACGGGAACGCCCGCCTCGGCGCAAAGGGCCACGATGTCCTCGCCCGGGTCGGAGATGGCGGGGGTGCCCGCATCGGTCACAAGGGCGCAGGACTCGCCGTTTTTGAGGCGCGCCACGATCTCTCCGCCGCGCTCGCGCTTGTTGTGCTCAAAATAAGACACCATAGGCTTGGAAATGCCAAGATGTGTCAGAAGACGCATAGAATTTCGGGTATCCTCCGCGGCGACAAAATCCACCTCGGACAGTACCTTGACGGCGCGCTCGGACAGATCGCCCAAATTTCCGATGGGCGTTGCCACCAGATACAGCGTGCCTTTTTCCACACGGTTTTTTTCGGTTTCGGTGCTCATATGTGATCCTTTCATAGAAGAAATGGGGTATTTCAAATTTTGATTTATCGGTGTCTTCACGGCGAGATTTTAAAGGCTTCTCCAAGATGGAGAAGCTGTCGCGGAACGCGACTGATGAGGGTGCGAAGTCTTATGGAATGCGGAATAGGCGCACACTCATCCGTCACCTTCGGTGACACCTTCCCTATCTTAGGGAAGGCTTTAAAACACCGCTAAACATCAATTTGTAGGTTTTGTAACGGCAAATTATAAAGCGGAATACAATGAAAACAGAACAGAGAGAGGGGAAGGGAATATGGCAATTAAAATTTACATAGATCAAGGGCACAATCCGCGCAATCCCAACGCGGGGGCGGAGGGAAACGGACTTCGGGAGCAGGACATCGTATACCGCGTGGGCATTGCTCTTCGCGATCTGCTGGTAGCAAACGGGAACTTTGAGGTGCGGTTGTCCCGTCCCACGGAGGACACACAGATCGGTACGTCCAACACCACGAGTCTTCGTATGCGGGTGGCCGATGCCAACGCCTGGGGCGCGGACTATTTTATCAGCCTTCACACAAACGCCGCCACACAACCGTCAGCCACGGGAAGTGAGGCCTTCGTTTACGCCGAGCCGTCGGCGGCTTATAATTTCGCGGAGGACATCGTGCGCCGTATGACCGAGGCCACAGGGCTTGCCAATCGCGGCGTGTTTGCCCGACCGGGGCTTTACGTCCTTCGCAAGACCGCTATGCCCGCCACACTTGTGGAGCTTGGCTTTATCACCAACCCGTCGGACGCGGCGCTGATGAACGAGAATCCGCAGCTCTTTGCGCGGGGCATTTATCAGGGGATCTTGGATTATTTCAATTTGTGATCATTCGCCAAGCATCTTGCGAAGCCCATCCTCGTCGATGACGGTAACACCCAGGGCATTTGCCTTGGTCAGCTTGCTTCCCGCGGCCTCGCCCGCTACCACGTAGGATGTCTTGGCGGAGACCGATCCCGATACCTTTCCGCCCTTGGCCTTGATCATGGCGGATGCCTCGTCGCGGGAGAGGGTGGGAAGGGTGCCGGTCAGCACGAAGGTGAGTCCCGCCAGATCGTCGGTGGCGGGAGGCGTGACGGCCTCGGTGTGCACGCCCGCCTCAATGAGGCGACGGCAGAGGGAGAGATTGTTCTCGTTTCTGAAATAGCTGACTACCGATTCTGCGGTGATCTCGCCGAAATCCTCGATGGCACAAAGCTCCTCGAGGGTGGCGTCAAAGCAAGCCTCAAGGGTGCCGAAGCGTGCCGCAAGAGCTCCTGCGGCTACCTCGCCGATGTTGCGGATGCCGAGGGCGCACAGAAGGCGCTCAAGACCTGCGGACTTGGAGGTCTCAATGGCGGCGATGAGATTGTCCGCCGATTTTTTGCCCATACGGTCAAGCTCCGCAATATCCTCGGACTTGAGGGTGTAGAGGTCTGCGGCGTCCTTGATGAGGTCGTTGTCAAGAAGCAGATCGATGATCTGGGGACCCAGTCCGTCGATATTCATAGCACCCTTGGAGGCGAAATGCTCCAGAGCGCGGGACAGCTGGGCGGGGCAGGAGGGGTTAGTGCAACGGGTTGCGGCGGCCTCGTCCGCGTCGTAGAAGAGGGGCTCTCCGCAGGAGGGACAAGCCGTGGGCATATGGAATTCCTTCTCGTTGCCCGTGCGCTTTTCGGGGTGGGCGCATACTACCTCGGGGATGATGTCGCCCGCCTTCTGCACCGTTACGGTGTCACCCAGGCGAATGCCCTTGTCGCGGATAAAGCCCACGTTGTGAAGGGTGGCACGGGACACGGTGGTGCCTGCCAGACGGACGGGCTCCAGCACCGCGTTGGGGGTGATCACACCCGTGCGTCCCACGGCGACGGTAATATCGATCAGCTTGGTTTGCTTTTGCTCAGGGGGGAATTTATAGGCCACCGCCCACTTGGGGGTCTTGGTG